>JAZOTK010000127.1:0-19021 GCA_045657605.1 Clostridia bacterium | reverse complement strand
ATTGCAATAAGCGCAGAGGCTGTAGTGGATATGATAATTCTTATAGGAGTCAGCGCACTTTGCTTTATACAGGCACTTTCAAGAGGTAAAGTATCAAGAATTGAAGGACTGTGTATGGTAGCAGTATAAATAGCTTATACTGCATATATAATAATGAGATAAAAAACGGGACGGCAAAAAATGCCGTCCCAATTTTTATCCTATAATCATATATTCCATAGCGCTTGGTGATACCGAAAGGACATAATTTCCGTTTATGCGGTATGTATGGGATTTGCCGGCGCAGGGGATATCCTTTATACTGCTTCGTATTCCTTCGCCTGTATATTTCACGTAGCTTTCGCGCATTGCCCACATACGGCACAGTTCGTATGATTTGTCCTCTGAAGCGGAAATAATATCAAGCTCGGAGGGTATGCATATACGCCCTGCAAGGCGGTCGCTATACGGCAGGATATACTGAATATCCACACCTACGGGCGACTCGGATAAGGCTACGGCAACTGCTTTTTTCGTGTGGCTTATATTAAAATAAATATCGCTGTTTTTAAAATACGGTTTGCCGCCGGGAGAGATTTCCATCTCAAAATCCGATGCGGTTTTGCCGTATTCACGCATTAAAGCCTCATCAAGCAAGGCGCGGGCAAGCGCGCTTTCGTCTGCGCTGCCGTCATAGAATTTTATATAAATCATCTAAAAAACCTCACTTTTAAAAATGCCGTATTCGCCCGGCTCAAGGGTCTGTATTATCTTGCCGCTAAGTATATTTTCCGCAGGTGAAAATGAATACTGCGAATCGGATAAATTTATCGCTATGGTAATTTCGCCGTTTCGGGAAAAAATGAAGATGCCGTTTTCGCTTTGCAGAATTTTCAGGTCGCCCTTTTTAAAAGCGCTGAATTTGTGGCGTATTGCTGAAAGCTTTTTATACCAGTCGGTCAGCTCTTTATCCTCGCTGCCCCAGGGGAAATACATACGGTTAAAAGGGTCGGTGCAGCCCTGCATACCCGCCTCGTCACCATAATAAATACAGGGGACACCGGGAAGTGTCATTTGCAGGAGAGAAGCAATTTTAAGTCTTTCCTTTGCGGCTGAAACAAGCTCGGGCGAAAGATGAAAATCCGCCATTTCGTGTTTATTGCCGGGGAGAGGTACTGCCGATAAAACCGTCAGAATACGGGGCGTATCGTGAGTGCCGAGAATATTCATCAGACAATGCAAAACCTCGTGCGGATAATTGGCATACTGAGTGAGCAGAGTGTCTGTCAGCATATCGGTATTTTTTGAAATTACATAATTTATTATTGCATTTTTCAGAGGATAGTTCATTACGGAATCGAGCTGTCTGCCCTGCAGATATCTTCTTCTGTATCCGTAAGAAATTTTATTCGAAGCGTCTTCCCAGACCTCGCCGATAATAAGGCAGTCGGGATTCCCCGCTTTTGCGGAAGAACGTATTTTATCCAGAAAACTGTCGGGAAGTTCATCGGCAACGTCAAGCCGCCAGGAAACGCCCATTTTCGTCCATTTTTCTATAATTCCGCCTTCGCCTGTGATATAATCTGTAAATCCGCTGTTTTCCTTATCGGTACAGGGGAGTATTTTTATGCCCCACCAGCTGGCGTAATCGTCCGTATTTGTGCCGAATTTATACCAGCTTCTGTAGGGTGAATCTTCGGACTGATATGCTCCGATAGAGCTGTAATTGCCGTATTTATTGAAATACAGGCTGTCATCACCGGTGTGGTTAAAAACACCGTCGCAGATGATTTTTATACCTGATTTGTCACATTCATTTATAAGAGCGATAAAATCTTCTTCGCTGCCGAACATAGGGTCGATTTTTGAATAATCACCGGTATCATATTTATGATTAGACCTTGCCTCAAATATGGGGCTGAGGTAAAGTGCGGTTACGCCGAGAGAGGCGAGATAGGGGATTTTCTCACGTATTCCGTTCAGATTACCACCGTAGAAATCCGTGTTTTGCACAATACCGTTTTCATCGGGGGCATATATGGGAATATCCTGCAGATTTTCGTGCATAACGGCATAATCCTTTACAGGTGTGTCGCCCAAGCGGTTGAACCTGTCCACAAAAATGTGATATATAATACCGCCTTTTATCCAGTCAGGTGTGGTGAAACCTTTTTCATATACGGTAAGCTGCCACATTTTTTCGGTGTAAATACCGTAATCCCATAAATCAAAGGTGTACCAGTAAAGACCCGGAGCAAGGGCGAGGGAGATTTTAAAAACATCATAGCCATTTTCAAAAGAAACCCATTCCATTTCGATAAACTCATCACTACCCCCGTCACGACGGAGAAGAAGGCGTACCAATGCGGAAAAACGCCTCAGGACTTTTACGGTTATGGTAATTTCAGTATTTTCGCATATTCCCCCGTCGGGAGTGCGGTCTGATAATAGAATTTCCATCGAAAGCCTCCATTAGTGTGTAATAAAAAAAGATGCGGACGGCAGAAAAAGTCACTCCGTCCGCAGGTTTGCTTTAAAGCTTAACAGGGGTAAGTCCCCAGATATTATCAGCGTATTCTTTAACGCTTCTGTCGGCAGCAAAAGTACCTGCTGAACCGATGTTGATAAGTGACATCTTATTCCACTGTGCTTTGTTAGCGTAGGTTTTGTCAGCAATTTCGTGAACACGGCAGTAATCGCCAAAATCGGCAAGGCACATATACGGGTCGGGAATACCTCTGCCCGTCAGGAGATAATCGTGGATATCCTTGAAGGAAGTGCCGTTAAAGCCGACTACAAGACTGTCGACAATATCTTTGAGATGTTCATTTTCAAGATAGTAATTGCTCGGGTTGTAGCCCTGTTTCCACAGAAGGTCAACCTCTTTGTCACTCATACCGAATATAAATATGTTGTCTGCACCTACGGCATCGTGTATCTCTACATTAGCACCGTCCATTGTGCCGAGAGTAAGAGCACCGTTTATCATAAGTTTCATATTACCTGTGCCGCTTGCTTCTTTACCCGCAAGTGAAATCTGCTGGCTGATTTCGCTGGCAGGCATTATAATTTCTGCCAGTGAAACTGAGTAGTTTTCCACAAAAAAGATTTTGATTTTTTTAGATATTGTCGGGTGTTTTTCGATTTCCTTGCCCAGTGACCAGACAAGGTCAATTACACGTTTCGCCATATAATAGCTGGGTGCCGCCTTTGCCGCAAATATAAATGTGGTAGGCGTTATATCAAGGTTCGGGTTTGCAAGGAGCATACGGTACAGACCGATAATGCGAAGTGCATTAAGGAGCTGACGTTTGTATTCGTGGAGGCGTTTTGCCTGTGTATTGAATACTGTTGTCGGGTCTATTTTTGTATCAAGGTATTTTGCCGCATAATCAGCAAAAATACGTTTATTCTGTGCTTTGATAACTTCGAGTTTTTCAAGGACGGTTTTGTCATCTTTGAATTTCAAAAACTCCGAAAGCTCAGAGGGGTTTTTCACAAATCCGTCACCTATACATTCGCATATAAGCTTTGTCAGATGGGGATTTGACTGACACAGCCATCTGCGGTGAGTAATTCCGTTGGTAACGTTAGTGAATTTTTCGGGTTGCATATCGTAAAATTCTTTAAATACGCTGTCTTTTAAAATCTGTGAGTGTATTTTTGCAACACCGTTAATTTTATGACCGCCTACAATGGACAGGTTCGCCATACGGATTTTATGTTCGGACATAATCGCCATTTTTTCTGACATACTCCAGTCGCCCGGGTAGCGGTTCCATATTTCACGGCAGAATCTTTCGTTGATTTCGTGTATAATCTGATAAATACGCGGGAGTCTGCGTTGCAACAGGTCGTCCTGCCATACCTCAAGAGCTTCCGCCATAACCGTATGGTTGGTATATGCAAAAGTGTTTATAACGGTATACCAGGCTTTGTCCCAGTCAAAATGATGTACGTCCATAAGCAGTCGCATAAGCTCAGGAATTGCCAGTGCAGGGTGTGTATCGTTTATGTGTATTGCAACCTTCTCGTGGAAATTATCAAGATTGCTGTATACACGGAGATGTCTTTTGATTATATCCTGAAGACCTGCACTTACCATAAAATACTGCTGGCGCAGACGGAGAGATTTACCCTCGTGGTTATCATCTGCAGGATAAAGAACCTTTGAAATAGCTTCTATGTTAGCGGTAGCTTCCATAGCTTTGGCATATTCACCCTGTGAAAACAGTTTCATATCTACGTTTACGGGGTTTACAGCACGCCACAGACGAAGTACGCTTACTGCATCGCTGTTTTTACCCGAAATCATCATATCATAGGGGACAGCTTTTACGCAGGTAGCGTTATAATGATTTATGCGGAGAGAACCTTCTTCCCAGGATTCTTCAATCTGACCGTCAAAATAAACTTCAACGGCATCATCGGAACGGGGAACGAGCCATACATCTCCGTTAGGAAGCCATACATCGGGCATTTCGGTCTGCCAGCCGTCTACGATTTTCTGTTTGAACAGACCGTACTCGTAACGTATGGAATAACCCATGGCAGGATAATCCATAGTTGCAAGTGAATCCATAAAACAGGAGGCAAGTCTGCCGAGTCCGCCGTTACCCAGTCCCGGGTCGGGGTCAAGAGCGTAAAGCTCCTCAAGCTCTATACCGTATTCGGAGGCAACCTCTGCCATAACGCTTTCCATTCCTAAATTATATATATTGTTACGAAGGGAAGTTCCAACCAGAAATTCCATACAGAGATAATATACTCTTTTAGCTTTTTTCTCTGATACTTTTTTGGAAAAAGCTGTTCTTTTTTCTCTTAAAATATCTCTTATGGTAGCCGCCATTGCTTTGAAAATATGTTCGCGTGTGGCTTCACTTACGGAAAGACCGTAGTATCTGGAGAGCTTTCCTTCAATAAGCTCCATCAGCTTTTGTTTGGTGTAGTTTTCTGACATTTAAATTTTCAATCCTTTCAAAACGGAACATTACAGTAAGCGGTACATTTTAAGATATTCTGCGGCGGAATTGTTCCAGCTGAAATCGGTGTTCATTACTTCTGCAATAAGATTGTTCCAGTTCTTTTTATCGTAGTAAAGATGAAGTGCACGGTTTACGGCATTGGAAATATTATCGGCTGTATAATCAATAAACGTAAATCCGTTACCTTCGCCTAATGTGCAGTCGTGTATAGAGTCTCTCAGTCCCCCCGTTTCACGTACTATCGGCACAGTGCCGTAACGTGATGCTATCATCTGCGCAAGACCGCAGGGCTCGCTTTTTGACGGCATAAGGAACATATCGGACGCGGCATAAATCTTTTTGGCAATTTTAGGCTCAAACGCGATATATGCCACTACCTTATCGGGATATCGGCGCTGGAGATTTTCAAAAAACATTTCATAATCTCTGTCGCCTTTGCCCAGTATTACAAGCTGAATATTGTTATAAAGTAAATTTTCAGCCGCTTCCGCTACAATGTCAATTCCTTTATGACTTACAAGTCTGGAAATTATACTTATCATCGGAATATTAGCGTTTACGGGCAGTCCCAGCATTTTCTGCAACTCTTTTTTATTTTCGACTTTTTTATCTATACTCTTTATATTATACCTTTTAAAAATGTCCTTGTCAATAGCGGGATTGTAGAAATTTATGTCAATTCCGTTCAAAATACCCAGTAATTTCCCCGAATTTCTGAGAATTACGGGTGAAAGACCGTGAGAGTAGTACGGATTTTTGATTTCTTCCGCATAAGAGGGGCTTACGGTTGAAATGATATCGGCACATTCAAGCGCACCTTTCATCAGGTTTATACAATCGTCGTATTCTACGATATGTGCATCATATCCCGGTAAATCGAACACATCACCTAAAATTGCCATATCGTATTTTCCCTGGTATTCTATATTGTGAATTGTAAATACAGATTTAATATCTCTGTAGTAGTCATTCAATGAAAACAGAGTTTTAAGATATATAGGTATGAGAGCAGTCTGCCAGTCATGAGCATGAATAATATCGGGGCGGAAATCCACTACCGGTAAAATGGACAGAACAGCTTTGCTGAAAAATGCAAATCTCTCGCCGTCATCATAATGACCGTAACAGCCCACACGTTTGAAATAATATTCGTTATCTATAAAATAATATGTTACACCGTCCGCGGTTTTACTGAAAATTCCGCAATACTGGTTACGCCAGGACAGCGAAACGTAAATAGAGTTTATAAATTCAAGATCGCTGCGGTCGATGCTTTCATAAAGAGGCATTACAACGCGTATATCCGCATCGGGGTCCGCACTTGCAAGAGATTTCGGCAACGCGCCTATTACATCGCCGAGACCGCCTGTCTGGATAAACGGCAAGCCTTCGCTTGCCGCAAACAGTATTTTCATTTAAGTTCAATCCCTTCTTAAATCATTTTTCCTTTTGCTATATAAAACGGATAGGTTTTGTCGGCAGACAACACCTTGTTATCACGGATAATAACGTGTTTGTCAGCTATAACCCACGAAAGAGAAGCATTATCTTCAACTCTGGTACCCTGCATCAGAATACTGTTTTTTACCACACTGCCACGGCTGACTTTTACGCCGCGGAACAAAATGCTGTTTTCAACGGTGCCTTCAATTACGCAACCGTCAGCAATAAGCGAGTTTTTAACAACGGCTTCACTACCGTATTTTGTGGGAGATGAGTCACGTACTTTTGTATGAATTGGTTTGCCGTCCACACCGAAAAGCTCACTGCGGTTTGTGCGGTCTATCATATCCATATTTGCAGATAAATAACCTGTAAGTGACTGGATATGTGCACTGTATCCGTCATGACGGTAGCCGAGCACCTTTGCATCGGGCAGACTGTCAAGAAGAATATGTCTGAAGAAATCTTTAAATCCGTGAGAAGCTGAATTTGCCATCATGTACAGCAGATATTCTCTGGACATAACCCAGGTGTTAAGGCTTACGCTTTGAGCTCCCGTTACATCGGGATTCAGGAGTATGTCACGTATACAGCCGTTTTCGTCAATATCGTACACGATAGAATTTGTTCCGTGTTCGTTTGATATTTCGCACTGTGAATAAACAGCAGTAATATCAGCACAGTTCTTTTTATGTGCACGAATAACCTCGTTATAGTCGATGTTGAATATGAAATCGCAGTCGGAAAGAATTACATATTCTGCGTTTGAGTTTTCGATATATCCTTTTATTCTTATAAGAGCGTCAAGCCTGCCTTTGTACGGACCTGCATCACCGCTTATTGCATAAGGGGGCAGAATGGTAAGACCGCCATTTTTACGGGAAAGATCCCAGTCTTTACCCGAACCTATATGGTCGACAAGTGACTGATAGTTACTTTTTGTTACGATACCTATGTTGTAAATACCCGAGTTTACCATATTTGAAAGAGCAAAATCCACAATACGGTATCTGCCTGCAAAGGGGATGGAAGCAACCGTTCTTTTAGCAGTCAGTTCGGAAATGTTACGGGAATCTATATCTGAAAAAATTATTCCAAGTGTACTCATAATCTGCTATCCTCCGTTTTCGGTATATCTTCTTCTATCATGGCGTTGGAATCAATATCCGCTCCGGGTGATACTTTCACACCGCGGGCGATTACCGTAATTCCTTCAGCGACATCGCGGTCTCTGCCTATTTTACAATCCGCACCTACCGATACCTGTTCGTCCAATATAGAATAGCTTACCGAGGAATTTTCGCCTATTTCGGTTTCAGCCATTATGATAGAATCTTTTATATATGCACCTTTGCCTACCGTTACGCCGGGGAAAAGCACAGAGTTTTCAACGGTACCGTAAATTTCACAGCCTTCCGTTATTATTGAGTTGTGTATTTTTGCGTCATCGCCGACAAAATGAGGCGGTTTTTCCATGCTACGTGAATATATCTTCCACTCGGAGCTTTTATCCATAGTATCTTCGGTAAGCAAATCCATATTTGCCTGCCACAGACTGTCGATAGTACCTACGTCTTTCCAGTATCCTTTGAAGGAATAGGCAAACATACGGGCACCGTCACCCAACATTGAGGGAAGAATATCTTTACCGAAATCGTTGGACGAACCTTCTTTTACGCTGTCCGCTTCAAGATATTTCCGCAGCATATCCCATTTGAAAATGTAAATACCCATAGAAGCTTTGGTGCTTTTGGGGTGAGCGGGTTTTTCTTCAAACTCATAAATACTGTTATCGGGATTGGTGTTAAGTATTCCGAATCTGCTTGCTTCTTCAATAGGAACATCTATAACGGCTATAGTACAGTCGGCGTCCTTTTCCTTATGATATTCGAGCATTTTTTTATAATTCATTTTATAAATGTGGTCACCCGAAAGAATGAGCACATTATCGGGATTGTAGCGTTCTATAAAATGGATATTCTGGAATACGGCGTTTGCTGTGCCTGTATACCAGTCGCTTCCGTCGCTTTTCTGATATGGCGGAAGTATGTTTACACCGCCGTTTAAACGGTCAAGGTCCCAGGGCTGTCCGTTTCCGATGTATTCATTTAAAAGGAGAGGCTGATACTGGGTCAGTACGCCTACCGTATCCAGACCTGAGTTTACACAGTTTGAAAGAGCATAGTCAATAATTCTGTACTTGCCGCCAAAAGGAACCGCAGGTTTTGCGATTTTGCTTGTCAGCGCATAAAGGCGGCTACCTTGCCCGCCGGCAAGAAGCATTGTTACACAATCTTTTTTTGTGGTTAACATAATCATTCTCCATTCTGTCGCACAGCGACTTTTTTATGTTTTTTAGGTGTATCTTTTTTTACTTTGAAGAATGCCACGCCGAGAGGCGGTACAGTAACAGAAATAGACTGCTCCCTGCCGTGCATCGGTATGGGTTCGCTTTTAATAGGAGTTTTATTGGTGTTACCGCTGCCACCGTATTTTTCATCATCTGAGCTGAAAATTTCCGTATAAGTTCCGCTGTGCGGCACGCCGATGCGGTAATCGTGGCGTGTGACGGGAGAAAAGCAGGCAACGACAATGAGTTCATCGCCTTTTTTGTCTATACGCCTGAAAGAAATGATGTTCTGGGTATAGTCGTCGTTTGAAAGCCATTCAAAGCCTTCCCAGGAATAGTCTACTTCATACAGAGCCGGAGTGGTAATGTAAAATGCATTTAAATCTTTCACATAAGAGTCGAGCTTGCGGTGCATATCATAATCAAACAGACACCAGTCAAGACCGTCTTTATAATCCCATTCCTTGAACTGCCCGAACTCACTTCCCATAAACAAAAGCTTTTTGCCGGGGTGAGTCATCATATATCCCAGAAATGCCCGTACACCTGCAAATTTCTGTTCATAGTCGCCCGGCATTTTGTCGAGCAGGGATTTTTTGCCGTGTACCACTTCATCATGAGATATGGGAAGTATGAAATTTTCGCTGAAAGCATAGTAAAGTGAAAATGTTATATTATTATGCTTGTGCGAACGGAAATAGGGGTCGCAGGACATATAGTCAAGCATATCGTTCATCCAACCCATATTCCATTTAAAATTAAAGCCCAGCCCGCCATCACAGACAGGTTTTGAAACCATAGGCCAGGCGGTTGATTCTTCTGCTATCATCATAGTGTTGGGATAAAATTCAAATACTGCGGTATTAAGCTTTTGCAGGAAAGCTATTGCATCAAGATTTTCGTTGCCGCCATTAGTGTTGGGAGTCCATTCACCGTCCTTGCGGTCATAATCGAGATACAGCATTGATGATACGGCGTCAACCCTCAGCCCGTCAATATGGTATTTTTCAAGCCAGAAGAAGGCATTTGATACAAGGAAAGACTGTACTTCGGTTCTGCCGAAATCAAAAATTCTCGTACCCCAGGATGCGTGTTCCATACGGTCTTTTCCCTGACATTCATAAAGAGGCTGGCCGTCAAACTCATACAGACCGTGAGCGTCTTTGGGGAAGTGTGCAGGAACCCAATCGAGTATTACGCCGATTCCGCTTCTGTGACAGCTGTCAATAAAAAACATAAAATCTTCAGGCTTGCCGAAACGTGAGGTTGCGGCATAATATCCGCATATCTGATATCCCCATGACCCGTCAAACGGATATTCCATTACAGGCATCAGCTCCACGTGAGTATAGCTGTGTGCTTTAAGATAGGGAATAAGCGAATGTGCAAGGTCGGTATAGGACATAAAACTGCCGTCTTCATTTTTCCGCCATGACCCGATATGAAGCTCGTAAATATTGACGGGCGAAGAATAAATATCGGTTTTTGTTTTATAACGTGACCAATTGCGGTCTTTCCATTTATATTTTCCTTCGATATCGTATACTATGGAAGCGGTTTCACTTCCGTGACCCGAATATACGGCATAAGGGTCAGCTTTATATAATTTTCTGCCGTCAGAGGTATGGATAAGATATTTGTATAATGCCCCCTCGCTGGCAGGTATCTCGGCTTCCCAGATGCCGCCTAGCGGTGTCATCGGATAAGCGGTTTCGCTCCAGTCGCAGAAATCGCCTGTAACATAAAGCTTTTCTGCATTGGGTGCCCACACGCGGAAAACGTATCCGCCGTCTGTTTTATGACAGCCGAGATATTCGTATGATTTGTAATTGGTTCCCTGATGAAACAGGTATGCCGGTAAATTGTTATTATTCATTGGTATCACGCCTTTGCTTGGTAAAATATATCATACTAATATTATATAACTAAACAAAAAAAACTTCAAGGGGATTAAAGGATTTTTTATGGTATTTACAATAAACACACAAAATTTATAGTAATATTATACAAAATGGTGCAGGAAAAAAACGCAAATTTGCAATAAATTTTACAGTTTTGAGGTAATTATACAAGTTTTGGGCAAATAAGGTAAAATAATGCCGACAGCCCGTATTTGACCCCGGACGGTCGGCATAGCTCAGGTACATATATTAATTGCAGTAACGGAAACCTCGTATGCGGTTTTGGTAACAACTTCCGTTTCGCTGATTTTTTTCTGATACTCGCGGCTTTGTATTCTGCCGTTTATTTCTATATTGTCACCTACGCTGAGGTTACGTGCAAATTTGGCGTTTCTGCCCCAGGCGATGCAGGGGATATAGTCGGATTTGCCGAAGGGGCGGTTTACCGCAAGAATAATATCGGTTATTTCCCTGCCGAAAGGCGTTGTGCGGTAAACAGGCGGCTTACATATGTATCCGTTTAAATACAGGCTGTTGGGAGGCGCGCCTTCAGGGAGACAGCAACATATTTCCTGCACGAAAAAGGTCAGTATAAGGCGGCTGCCTGTGCCTGAGCTGTTGTTATATGAACGGAACTGCCCTTTAAGGGATATTTCGGTATTTTCATTCAGCCGATCAAACCCGGCAAGCCTCTCGCATACGGTTGCATTGATATAATCCGAGGTGTCGCTGAGCCTGCGCACTTTTACAGTAAAAGTATAAAAATTTTCTTCTCCGTGAGTATGACTGAACACGGGCGGAGAGACAACGGTTCCGCAGAGTGAAGCGATGTTTGTGGTTATTTCGCTCATTTATAAATCATTCCTTTCTTTTGGACGAAGTTCGTCTATGTTTATGCCGCAGATGATGCCGAGAGCCAGAAGTAATATGAGATGACTCAGCTCGATGGAAATTTCACCGAGATGAACAGGGATTTCCCGAAACCCCAGTATATGCCCGCTGAGAGTGGGAATGGCGCGTTGGAGACACACGACGAAATCACCGTCGCAGGCACTTGAAAGAGTGAGGGTTGATACCGCTGACATTCCGCAGGTTATGATGGTATTTTTTATCCCGTCAAGTCCGCGAAGAAGCTCCGGGTCGTCTCCGTTAGCTATTATTATGATGTTGCTGTTTAAATTATTAATAATTTCAGCGTCAAATTTTGAAAAAATACAGATATCAAAATCCGTATCCTCTGTAATTTCCGCAGGGATATCCGCATACTCACAAAAAAACTTGAGTGAGGGAAGGATATCGGCGTCACAGCGGATTTTTGGCATAAGTTAATTACCTCCGGTTAAAAAAATGTACGGAAAAAAGCAGGGAAAGACACGGGCCCAGGCTCGGGCAGGGCTTTACCGCAAAGTTTCAGCAGATATTTGTGATGAAGCTCAGCCGCCCTTTTTTCATAAATGAAATATTCCGTCAAATCCTCGTCCGAAACCTCGTCAAACCCGATTCTGAGAGCTTCAAGCCTGCGTCTTGCGGTATAAATTTCTTCGATAAGCTTTTGCTGCTCGTGGAACTGCTCCCGCTGGTTTCTGATTTTTTCAAAAGCAGATTTTATTTTGGATATCATTGGCAATTCCCCTTTCAGGATTTATTAATATTATTATATTGGCAAAAAAGGGAATATATACATCAAAGTATTCTTTTTAAATCGAATTTTTCGCTTTGCGACAGATGGTTTATTTTTTCTTTAAGCATTACAAGCTCGCTTTTAAGCTGTGAATATTCGCCGAGACGACATAGCTCCCGACATAAAATTATACCGTCTTCCGCATCGCCTATAAGCTCCTGGTCTATAAAAATACACAGAACGAGCGATTTCTTCTCCAGGGCTTCTCCGGCAAGATTTATATATTTTTCGGCTTCGCTGAAGCTTTCGCAGGCATAGGCAGAGTCTATAAACCCGTTAATTTCATCACACCCTCGCTCAAGATATGAAACATAAATACCGCTTCCGGAAAATATAAGAATTATCAGTACAATCGGAATAAATATTTTTTTCATTTTTTCACCTGCCTGAGCTGGAAATAGAATTCTCCGCGGCTGTCATATACTGCAAAAAAAACATCGTGAGGAGATTTGATGCCGTTTTTCTTTAAAAGCTTTAAAAGCCCGCTGTCGCTTAGTCCGCAACGTTTCATAGCGGTGCGGTCGGGTTTTCCGTCACTTATGACGATATAGGGCATAGCGCCGGGAGAGGATTTAATGCCCAGGTCGGAAGGAGTTACACCGCGACCGCGCGCGGAAGGGATAACACTTACGTTGCCGCTGTTTTCGAGAACGGCAAACTCCACATCGCGGATATCGGAATATCCCGCCTGGCGGATTTCTTCCATAACCTCATCAATATTGTAACGGGTGGATTCAAGCGCGTCTATATCCATTTCGCCGTGACGGACAATAACGGTAGGCTTTCCCTGTAAAATGTCACGTAGCGTTTTGCTTTTCAGGGAAAGAAGCGAAACGCTGATCTCCAGGCAAAGCAGAGTGATTATGGGAATAATACAGTTCATAAGGGGAATATCAACGTCCTGCATGGGAACGGCGGCAAGCTCCGAGAGAAGGAGAACTATAACAAACTCCGAGGTTTCAAGCTGCCCGACCTGCTTTTTGCCGAGTACGCGCATAGTTATAAGTATAAGAATATAAAGAAAAATGGTACGCCCGAAATTAACAAGCATATTTTCACCTCTTTGACAGGAAAATCTACAGTTATTTTTACGGATTTGCGTGTTATTATTAAGGTAATATATGGAATTTGTAAAAATATGTTACATTTTGATAACAAATGCATAAAATTTTTGTTAAATTTTTATGAAAAAACTATTGATTTTTTTTGATATATGTAGTATAATATATTCAGCTGGAGTCAAATGGAGACTTAATGGAGACTCAGTGGAGACCGATGCCACAGAAAAATATAAAAAGGAGGTGTACTGATGTTTGTAGGGAATTTTAAGCACGGGGTTGATGATAAAGGCAGATTTATAATGCCGCTGAAATTCAGAACTCAGCTTGACGGTAAGTTTATAGCGACAATAGGTCTTGACCCGGGCTCGCTGTATCTTTACAGTATGGAAACGTGGGAACAGCTGATGAGCACATTCCGCACACTTTCCAATGCGAAAAAAGACATCAGAACACTTCAGAGAAAGATTATGAAACATGCCGAGACTGTTGAAATAGACAAGCAGGGAAGATGTCTGCTTTCCCAGGAACTTCGTGACCTGGTGGAAATAAAAGACGGTGTAAGCCTTATCGGTATGGATAACAAAATAGAATTATGGAGCATTGAAAACTGGCAGTGCAAGAACGAGGAGGAAGAAGAAGTCGATATTTCCGAAATCACAGAAACCCTCGACATCTACATATAAGGAGTATAACTTATGGAGTTTGTGCATAAATCCGTTTTATTTGACGAATGTATGGAAATACTAAGCATTAATCCGGACGGATTGTATGCGGACGGTACGCTGGGTGGCGGCGGTCATTCTCTGGGCATAGTGCAAAGACTGGAAAATGGCAGACTTATCGGAATTGACAGGGACCGCGACGCTCTTGATGCGGCTGGAAAAAGACTTAAGGAATTTGAAGATAAAATAACACTTGTACAGAGTAATTATGCTGATATTAAACGGGTTTTCAGCGAAAAGGGTATCGAAAAGGCGGACGGGATTCTGCTTGATCTTGGAGTATCGTCATATCAGCTGGATAATCCGGAGCGGGGATTCAGTTATATGAATGATGCGCCGCTTGATATGAGAATGAACAGAAACGATGAATTTTCGGCATACGACGTGGTAAATACCTACAGCGAATCGGAGCTGTGTCGTATTATAACGGAATACGGCGAAGAACGCTGGGCTAAAAGAATAGCGGAATTTATAGTAGCCGCAAGAAAAGAAAAACCGGTTTCAACCACTTTTGAACTTACAGATATAATAAAAGCGGCAGTTCCGAAAGGAGCCCGCAGAGACGGACCTCACCCGGCGAAGCGAACCTTCCAGGCAATAAGAATTGAGGTAAACGGAGAGCTTGAAAAGCTTAAAGGCGCACTGAGTGATATGATTGATGTGCTGGGAAGCGGCGGAGTGTTGGCGGTAATAACCTTCCATTCACTTGAAGACAGGATTGTAAAAGAGGTTTTCGCTCAGGCGGCAAAAGGTTGCACCTGTCCGAGAGAGCTTCCGGTATGTGTGTGCGGCAAAAAGCCGATAGGCAAGCCGGTAACGCGCAAACCCATACTTCCGTCACAACAGGAGCTTGAAGAAAATCCAAGAAGCCGCAGCGCAAAGCTGAGGGCGTTTGTTAAATTTTAAGATTACTACAGAAAAATAATGAGAGGATGTTTATAATGCAGGATAATCTGGCGAGGAAACTGCCTCAGGAGCAGGTACGGGTACAGAGAAGACCACGCGTGCAGGCGAAACCGCAGAAACATAAAATTCGTTGGAGTGCGGTATTTGCGGCGCTGACAATATTTGTGATGTCAATGGTACTTGTAACAAGATATGCAAGAGTGGCAGAGCTTGAACGTGAAGTGATTATTGCTAAATCACGCCTTGAAAAAATAGAATCCTCAAACATATCGAGACGGGTAAGACTTAAACAGGAAACCGATATGGAAAATGTGGAAAAAATAGCTACCGAAAAGCTCGGTATGGTAAAACCGGGTAAAAATCAGATTATACATATAAACATACCCGTAGAAGATAATGTAATGTATAATGCAGAGGAAGGGAACGAATTTTTCCTTAAAGAAATAATTGACGGAATAGGAAAGATTGTAGCATATTTACACTGATAATGTATTATATATAAAAAGAGGGGTAAGGAAAATAAAGTTCCTTGCCTTTTTGTGATATTATCGGAGAGGAAAAAAGTGAAAAACAAGCGGCACATATCACTGCTTTTTGCTCGGGGCAGTACCACCCAACGGCACCACTCGCAAGGGAACAGTAATCTGCACCACTTCTTTTCCACTTTGTAATTCGTACTGCGAAGGCGTTAAGGAGAGGAGAATTTTTATGGCGGCAAATAAAACCGTTAAAAAACGGAAAAAACCGAAGATGAGTAACCGTATAATAGTTTTTGTTGTTGTGATTGCCGCGGCTTTTGCTATTTTGCTGGGAAGACTGATATATATTCAGTTTATATGGAGCGGTGAACTTACTGAAATGGCGCTCGAACAGCAGACAAAGGAAAGAGAAATAACTCCGAGGAGAGGTACTATATACGATACAAACGGCAAGGAATTGGCGGTAAGTGCAAGCGTTGATACCGTAGCGGTTGACCCTTCCGTTATAAGAAAAGCGGGTAACGGTGAGCTTGTAGCTACTGTGCTTTCTGATGTGCTTGAGATGAATAAAAGCGATATCTTAAAGCTGCTCGAAAAAAACTCAAGATTTGAATATGTCAAAAAACGTATAGAAATAGAGAAATCTCAGATTCTGAGAAATTACCTCGACGGCAAAAGGGAAAACGGCGAGGAAATGACACCGGAAGAAAAGAAAAATTTCAATTTAAGCGGAATAACACTTGTGACAGATACAAAACGGTACTATCCCTACGGTTCTCTTGCGGCACAGGTCATAGGAATGACGGGTGCGGATAACCAGGGACTTGAAGGACTTGAGCTGAAATACGATAAATATCTTAAAGGAACGGCAGGCAAACTGGTAAAAGCGGAAACCGGTTCGGGCAGCAGCTCTTTCAATTACGAAAAATATTATAACGACCGTGCGGGAAACAATCTGGTGCTTACTATTGATGAAAGTATCCAGCGTATTGTTGAAAAAGCGCTGTCAGAGGCGGCTATAGAAAATATGGCGGCAAAGGGTGCGAGTGCTATAGTTATGAATCCCAACACCGGCGAGGTGCTGGCTATGGCAAGCTATCCTACATACGACCTTAACAAACCAATTGAAATAACAGATCCCGATGTTCTGCAAAAGCTTGCAGCTCTTGAAGGTGAAGAATACAGCAAGCTGTATGTTGAAGCAACATCGGCGCTCAAACGTAACAAACCGGTAGTAGACGTATATGAACCGGGTTCTACATTCAAGCTTATTACCTGCGCAATGGCGCTGGAGGAAAATGTAACAACACTTGAAGAAGGATATAACTGCGCCGGTCATCTTATGGTAGCAGGAAGTCCGGTACATTGCTGGAAACCCTCGGGACACGGTCCGCAGACCTTTATGAAGGGTATGGTAAACTCGTGTAACCCTGTGCTTATGGCAGTAGGTTCAAGAATCGGTACGGAAAAGTTTATAAAAAATTATAAAACCTTCGGATTCAGAGAAACAACGGGAATAGATTTCCCGGGTGAGGCTGTAGGCTCGTTCCATAACGAAGAAAAGTTCAGCGAAGTGGACCTTATGATATCATCGTTCGGCCAGAGCTTTGAGGTTACGCCCCTTCAGATGGCGGCGGCAGTATCCTCGCTTGTAAATGGAGGAATACTGTATAAACCTTATCTTGTAAAAGAAATCCAGAACGCAGACGGTCAGGTTATAGAAAGCTTCGGTCCGCAGGCAATACGTCATACAGTATCGGAAGATACAGCAGAGAAAATGAAAACCGTTCTTGAAACGGTAGTTAATGAATCGGGCTCAACGGCGGCTGTAAAAGGCTATCGTATAGGCGGTAAAAGCGGAACGGGTGAAAAACAACCCCGAGGTAACGATAAATATACCGCGTCTTTCATAGGCGTAGCGCCGATGGAAAGCCCGAAACTGATATGTCTTGTAATTGTTGATGAACCTCAGGGCGACAGCTATTACGGCGGTGTGGTATCAGCACCGGTAGTAGGAAAAATTCTGGAAGAATCTCTTCAGTATTACGGTATTGAACCGCAGTACAGCGAAAAGGAGCTTAGCCAGATGGATACTGTAGTTCCCGATGTAACAGCAATGGAAGTTGACGGAGCAAAACGTGCACTTGAAGGATTTAACCTTCACGGTGCGGTAAGAGGCAGCGGCTCGCAGGTGCTTTCTCAGCAACCGGGTGCAGGAGAAAAAGTAAAAACAGGATCGACTGTTATACTTTATACAGGCTCAGAGGGAGACACTCCCGTAGTCAAAATGCCCAATGTGATAGGCAAAAGTGTGGAAGAAGCCAACAAGCTTATTACAGACGCAAAGCTGCTGCTTAAAGTCAGCGGAGCGACGGGACTTGAATCAAAAGCCACGGTTACAAAACAGGAACCGGCGGCGGGTGCGGTGGTAAGCGAAGGAGCTACCGTAGCAATATTTGTAGGAGAAACAGGCGGTGACGAATAGTTGAAATTAAGCGAAATTCTAAAGGAGACAGGGTATATTTCCGTTACGGGAGATGCTGAAATTACGGGAATAACCAACAATTCAAAAGAAGTTAAGCCGGGATACCTTTTTGTGTGTATAAAAGGGTTTAAATCCGACGGGCATAAATATATAGAAAGTGCGATGAAAAACGGAGCTGTGGCAGTTGCGGCGGAAGAAGAGGCTGATACATTCGGTCTGCCTTGCGTAAAAACTGAAAATTCCCGAAAATTTATGGCACAGGCAAGTCATATATTAAACGGCAAGCCTTCAGAGAAAATGACGATGATAGGCGTTACCGGTACAAACGGCAAAACAACAATAACACATCTGATAAAATCGGTTCTTGATATGGCAGGCGAGAAAACGGGACTTATAGGTACGAACCGTATTGTAATAGGAGACAGAGAAATTCCTGCAGAGTTTACAACTCCCGAATCCTGCACGCTTCACAGCATTTTTGCCGAGATGGCGGAGGCGGGCGTGAAATACTGTATTATGGAAGTTTCTTCCCATTCGATAGAACTGATGCGGGTACACGGCATAAAGTTTGATATAGGTATATTCACCAACCTGACTCACGAGCATCTGGATTTGCACGGTGATATGGAAAATTATATGAGGGTAAAAGCAAAGCTGTTTGAAAACAGCAGAATTTCCATAATACACGCCGATGACAGCTATGGCAGAAGAATCGCGGAAAATATTGAAAATAAGGTGACATATTCCATAGATGAAGATTCTGATTATAAAGCTGAAAACATAAGGCTTTCCGATAAAGGAATAATCTACGATATGGGTGATATGAGAATAAAAGCTATGCTTCCGGGCAGATTTTCGGTATATAATACCCTGGCGGCTGTTGCGGCTTGTCTTAAACTGGGAATTGACGGAGAAACTGTAACAAAAGCTTTGATTCTGGCAAAGGGAGCAAAGGGAAGAAGTCAGGTTCTTCCGGTAAATCTGCCGTATAAGGTTATGATAGATTATGCTCACACACCTGACGGACTT
>JAZOTK010000126.1:0-3769 GCA_045657605.1 Clostridia bacterium | reverse complement strand
ACCAAGCTTCTGAGCCTCACGAACGCTGAGTTCAAGTACGTTTTTTGTGCGGGGAGTAAACTCAATACGGGTTTTATAACCGCCGTGGGTGTCACCAAAAAATTTTGACATTACATTATTCAGGCTGTCGGCAGTAACGCCCCGTGAAGCAAGAGTTTTTGCGGCTATACCACTACCTTCTCTTACAAGCCCTGCCAGAAGATGTTCTGTGCCCACGATACCTCCGTATTCGGCAGAGCTTTCCTGAGCAAAGCGTATGGCGAGCTGTGCTTTTTGCGTAAGTTTAAATCCGTTAATTTCCATATTAATCAATCCTCCAAACTGTTACATCCTGCCGCCGAGGGTGCCTCTGAGTATTTCGGCACGCTTTATATCACGGTTGTTTTTACCGGAATCGGGAAGCTGTGCTGCAATATGTGCAGGCTGAAGCTCGGTGAGCAGAACATTTATTTCGGTAATGTCCATACCCTTTATTATACCCATACTTACGCCCATTCTGACATAAGAAATTAAATTTAAAAATTCGTTGCTGCTCATCACGTGAGCATACGCCAGATTTCCGTAAGCACGTGAAACCTTATCCGTAAAGGTTTCGGGACTATTTTCAAATAATACATGACGTACATGACGTTCGCGTTCTATCAGCATATCAACCACGTTTTTCAGATTCTGTAAGGTTTCTTCTTCGCTTACACCGAGAGTTACCTGATTTGATACCTGATATATTTGTGCCGCCGCACCGCTTCCTTCGCCGTAAAGTCCTCGCACGGCAACGCCCAGCTTATTAACCGCCGCTACCATAGTTCCGATATTGTCTGTCATTGTAAGACCGGGAAGGTGAAGCATAACGGAAGCTCTCATTCCTGTACCGGCATTGGAAGGACAACGGGTCAGATAACCGTATTTTTCGCTGAAAGCGTATTTCAGAGATTTTTCAATTCTGTCATCTATTAGGTTTATTGTGTCAAAGGCAGAGCTGAGGTCATAACCGCTGATGATAGACTGCATACGCAGATGGTCTTCTTCATTTACCATAATACTGATTTTTCCGTTATCGCCGGTAAACAGCCCGGCAGGGATTTCAGATTTGGCAAAATCCTTTGAAATAATATGCTTTTCAACAAGCACAGAACGCTCTGTTTCGGGAAGGGAGTTTATATCCGTATATTCCAAATCCGGTAAAACGGATTTGATGCGGTCTATTATCTGCTGTGCCTGCCCGGAAGACATATTCCCCGGGAAAGTAAATCCGTCAAGATTTCTTGCAAGACGTATTCGGGTAGAAATAACTACATCGTTATCGTTGCCACTATTTTTATACCACATATCCTACACCTGCCCTTCAACTTCCGCTGAAAGAAGTTTTATTTCGTCACGAAGCTCGGCGGCACGCTCGAAATTTTCCGAAGCAATAGCTGCCGTTATTTCTTCGCGGAGTTTCTGCAGCTTGCGTTTTTTTATTGCAGTACCTTCACGGGATAAGGGGAACTTTCCTGTATGTGATGTGCTACCATGCATTTTCTTCATAATTTTATCAATCTGCGGTGAGAAAGTGGTATAACATTCACCACACCCCAGCTTGGATGTTTTGGTAAATTCACGCAGAGATGTTCCGCAGGACGGACATTTTATATCCTGACCGACATTTACACCTTTTCCCACGAAACCACTTATAAAATCACTCATATTAACCATAATACCACCGCTAAGCAGTCCCATCTGTGAGGCGCAGACATTGCAGACGCGGTATTCCTGTTTCTGACCGTTTGTTACCTGAGTTATAATAACGTTTGCTTCATTTTTTTTACATCTCGGACATAACATAGTATCTCATCCTTTCTAAATAAGTCGTAGCAGCATATTCTTGAGTATGGTTGCGCGAAGCCTGTCGCGGCTGATACCATCACAGGGAAGAGCTCTGTCGCTCAGTGCGGCAAGCATAAGCTCACATTCGCGTTCGCTGGCAAGACCGAAGCTTCGCAGACTTTGCACACAACGCCCCGCGCATGGGAAGTCAATACTATCGCCGATATTGCTGACGGCGTGCATAACTCTTCCGTCATCGGGGAGGGAAATGTGTTTTATAAGAATATATCCACCGCCACCACGCCGGCTTTCGATTATATAGCCGCGCTCTGCCGTAAAACGGGTTGTCAGCACATAATTTATCTGTGACGGCACACACCCGAACCGGATAGCAAGCTCGCTACGCCGAAGCTCTGCTACACCTCCGGAAGTATCTATAGTTTCCTGTATAAAGTTTTCTATTATATCGCTGATATTCATATATATTACTCCTTTGTCAAAATTTATACTGACTTTGACTAACTTTGACCTTTAAATTAATTATACTCCAAAACATAAAAAATTTCAATGCCTGAAAAGTGAAAATACAGCGAATTAAAGTTGATTAGATTAAAATATCTTCAGTTTTTAAAGAAATGCAAAAAATATTGAAACAAATGGCGAGAGGCATGCCTGTAGTATAAGCATATTAATTGGTATATGTTTCTATGAAAAAACATTATTACAAAACTGAAATATGTATAAAGTTTACAAATTAAAAAAAATTTACCGGAAACTATTGACAAATGCGGTTAGTTATGTTAAACTAACTAAAGGGGTTAGCGGAGACTAACCGAAATTTTAAAACATGGGTTAGTGAAGCCTAACTGAATGGAGGAATGAAATATGCCTTTATCAATGATTGCAATAGGAGAAACGAGAAATGTGCTTAAAATTAACGGAAAAGATGAAACAAGGCAGTTTCTGAAAAATTTAGGGTTTGTTCCCGGAAGCGAAATTACAGTTGTATCACAACTTGCGGGAAATATAATCGTGTGTATAAAAAATACCCGCGTAGCACTTGATAAGAGTATGGCAAATCGTATAATCGTATAATATTTTTTAAAATAGAGGAGGAAATAAAGAATGACACTAAAAGATGTGAAAATCGGAGAAACGGTAACGGTTTCAAGGCTTGAAGGAGAAGGGGCTGTAAAACGCCGCATTATGGATATGGGTATCACCAGAGGAACAGAAATTTATGTGCGAAAGGTCGCACCGCTCGGAGATCCCATTGAGGTTACAGTAAGAGGATATGAGCTTTCGCTCAGAAAAGAAGATG
Source organism: Clostridia bacterium (assembly GCA_045657605.1). Lineage (GTDB taxonomy): Bacteria > Bacillota > Clostridia > RUG12999 > RUG12999 > JAZOTK01. The sequence goes on along the minus strand of JAZOTK010000126.1, from coordinate 642 downwards.
CACAGATGATTCTGGTAGACTGAAAAAATTTTAAACATGAGTTAGGTTAATCTAACTTTGAGAGGAGTATAATATGTCGATAAAAATAGCACTTGCCGGAAATCCTAATTCCGGGAAAACTACACTTTTTAATGCACTGACCGGTTCAAACCAGTATGTGGGAAACTGGCCGGGGGTAACAGTTGAGAAAAAAGAAGGAAAATTAAAGGGTCATAAAGAAATAATAATTACAGACCTGCCGGGAATCTATTCGCTCTCACCCTATACCCTGGAGGAGGTAGTGGCGCGTAATTATCTTATTAATGAAAGGCCGGATGCGATTTTAAATATTGTAGACGGCACGAACCTGGAAAGAAACCTCTATCTCACAACACAGCTTGCAGAGCTGGGAATACCGGTTGTTGTAGCAATAAATATGATGGATATTGTACGAAAAAGAGGCGATAAAATAGATACTGAGGAGCTTAGCCGTGCGCTTGGGTGCAGAATCGTGGAAATATCTGCTCTTAAAGGCACGGGAATAAGCGAGGCGGCGGAAGCGGCAATAAACGGGGCGAAAAACGGAAATCCTCTGCCGCCGCATTCATTTTCGGGAGCTGTTGAACATGCAATTGCACATATAGAGGAAGCTGCGGTACATGG
>JAZOTK010000125.1:0-3273 GCA_045657605.1 Clostridia bacterium | reverse complement strand
CTACCGCCGTTCATACCCGTAGCAATCGCCGTATTTACAGTTGTATTTATCGGCTGTACCCACGAGGCGAAAAGCACCGGTAGTGCAAGAGTCGCTACCTCACGCAGCCCGCTGTCACGAAGTCCAGCTCTGATATCATATCGGTATCCTTTTTTGTATGCCGGAAGTACCAGCATCATAAATTGCAGAATCCAGCCGGCAAACAATGCCGTCGCCAAGCCGTAGACTCCCCATACATTGTTTAATGTAAGTAAATATATTATGCACACAGCATTGGATACGAGGCTCATAATTGCCGGTATCTTAAATTCTCCCAGCGACTGAAGCAAGCCTACAAGAGTAAATGCCATTCCCGTAAAAATCACCATAGGAAACATTATTCTCAGCAATTCCGACGCCATGTTCAGCGTATAGGCTCCCATTTCATCCGAAGAAAAAAGTGATATAATCTGTGGTGCAAAGCATACGCCTATAACAGAAAGTCCCGTGGTTACAAGTATTACAAAATTTAAAAATCTTGTAGCAAACAGGTTTGCTCTTTTTTCATTTTCTTTTTCAATAAATTTATTGTAAACAGGGATAAATGCAGATGAAATAGCCGAGCCCAGTATCATATCGAAAAAATTTACCGGTATCTGTGATGCCAGGACATAGGCATTTGCCTCCGCACCCGTACCGTAGGTTGCCGCTATTACAATTTCTCTGAGCATTCCCAATACTTTTGAAAGCATTATTGCAACGAAAATAAAGCTGACCGTTCCTGCCGCATTTTTCTTATTCATTTTTATCTCCTGCTTTTTTCGCACCGAGTTTATTTTCTGTTCCGTTTAAAAGTCGGCTTATATTCTGTTTGTGTCTTATTATCGCCAATATTCCAAGTACAATGGCAAATGCTAAGATTTTCATATCGCCGGGATAAAAAATTGCTATAAGTACAGGAAACAGCACCGATCCTGCTATTGAGCCGAGAGATACATATTTTGATATTGCCATTATACCTATTGAAATTACTGTAAGAATAATTCCTATTCTCCAGTCCGTCATAAATATAACGGCTGTTGATGTGAGAATTCCCTTTCCGCCTTTAAATCCGAAAAATACCGGGAAATTATGTCCCAATACAACGCATATGCCTGCAACATAAGTACAAATTGCACCTTCACCGATAATCCGTGCTGCTATTATCGCCAGAATACCTTTAATTGCATCACCAAGCACGGTAAGAGCTGCCGCTTTTTTGCCGAGTGTTCTCAGCGTATTTGTTGCACCGGCATTTCCGCTTCCATGTTCTCTTATATCTTTCATTCCGAACAGCTTACCCACCAGGATAGATGTGTTAATGCTTCCAAGCAGATATGCCACTATGGCGCATATTAAAATTCTGATAATTTCCATAACTCATTCCTCCTACAGCTTTTTCTCTCCACGCTCTCTGATAATAAATCTGACCGGTGTCCCGTCAAGTCCGAAAGCGTTTCTTATCTGATTTTCCAAAAATCTTATATATGAGAAATGTGCTAAATCCTTATTATTTACAAAAAGCACAAATGTCGGGGGTTTTGTTGACGGCTGTGTACCGTAGTATATCTTAAGACGTTTACCCTTATCCGACGGCGGCTGTACCTTCATTGTCGCTTCATTTATAATATCATTAAGCGCACCGGTTTTGATTCTCATAGCGTTCTGCGCAGCAACCGCTTTTATAAGATTAAACACCTTGTCAACACCCGAGCCTGTCTTTGCGGAAATAAATTCTATGGGAGCATACTGCATAAACGAAAGCTGTTCTTCAACCTTGATTTTGCTTTCATTCTTTGTAATTCCTGCTTTATGTGCCAGGTCCCATTTATTTACAAGCACAACTGTCGCTTTGCCTTCTTCGTGTGCATAGCCTGCAATTTTTGCATCCTGCTCGGCAACACCTTCTTCGCCGTCTATCATCAGAATACATACATCAGCACGCTCAACTGCCGCCAGCGAACGGATTATGCTGAACTTTTCGAGTTTTTCGTCTATTTTGGATTTACGTCTTATTCCCGCTGTATCAATAAACAGATATTTCTGCCCGTCTTTCTCATAATAAGTGTCAATCGCATCACGGGTAGTACCGGGGATATTACTTACTATAACCCTTTCCTCTCCCATAATACGGTTTATCAGTGATGATTTTCCTGCGTTAGGTCTGCCGATAACAGCAACCTTTATAATATCCTCTTCTTCATCGGAATCACTATCTTCAGGGAAGTAGTTATACGCTTCCTCAAGCAAATCTCCCAACCCCAGGCTCTGTACTGCCGAAACGGCAATGGGATCGCCGAGTCCGAGATTGTAAAATTCATAAAAATCAGGGGGAACATCACCGATTTTATCCACCTTGTTTACAGCCACTATAACAGGTTTGCCCGATTTCTGAAGCATTGATGCAACCTCGCTGTCAGTTGCTGTCATACCGGTTTTTATATCTACCACGAAAATTATAACATCAGCGTTGTCGATTGCCGACTGTGCCTGCACACGCATCTGCACCAGAATCTCATCATTGCTGGCAGGCTCTATACCGCCCGTATCAACCAGCAGAAAAGTTGTATTACGCCATTCAGCTTCGGCATAGATACGGTCACGTGTTACGCCGGGGGTATCCTCAACTATAGACACACGCCGTCCTACAAGCCTGTTAAATAAAGCCGATTTCCCCACATTGGGACGTCCTACGATTGCAACTATAGGTTTCATGTCATTCACCTTCTCCTGTTATTTTGTCCACAAATTCAAATCCGTCATTTTCAACGGCTTCTACTGTTACTCCCAAAGTTTTTGACAGTTCTTCTACTGTTATATCATCCAGAAAAACTTCTTCCCCGTCACGGAGCATCGATGCGGTAATGTAAAGGGTATCTCCCAGATCTTTCCCTTCCAGCGTTCTTATTATATCTTTTCCGCATATAAGTCCCGCTACGGTGATATTTTTGCCGAAAACAGTATTTTCAATTCTGTATACGTTTATTTTTATATTCTTATATTTTTCTTCAATCCGCAGTGCCATATTTTTTATAAATTCATACGCCGCCACTCCTGTTGCTATACTGCATTGTCTCGCAGCTACCTTCTCGGGCGCGGTATCTATGGCAGCATCAAACTCGTCCTGCATTGATGCAAGAAGTCCTACACCGTTTTCTATCTGCGGAAAATCTTCATATTCATCATATTCAGGAATATCCTGCTCAGCTTTAAGATAAAACTCATCTGCGGCATATACAAACCGCGTTCCATATT
>JAZOTK010000124.1:0-2714 GCA_045657605.1 Clostridia bacterium | reverse complement strand
CATTCCCGCAAAAAGATGAATTGCTCCGAGTATCATCGAAAGTATAAGCAGAGGCATAGGGTCTGATATGGGATCATAGATTCCCAATGCACCTATTTTTGTATCAAAAAACGTTTCTGCTATCTTCGGGATAAGATCTCCGAACCAGCTTCCGAAGAGAGCTCCCCAGAACATTGTAAAGGCACCGCCTACCGTAAACAGTTTTATCATTTTCCCCATTGTTCCTTCGGGTTTGAATTTTTTTGTCAGAATCCAACCACCCAGCAAAAGGAGCAAACCGTAACCTGCATCACTAAGCATAAGTCCGAAGAACAAATAGTAGAAAATCGACATCACCGGGTTGGGGTCAATGTCTCCTCGTCCCGGCATACTGAACATTTCAACAACCGGTTCAACCGGCTGAACAAATGCATTGTTATCAAATATTACCGGCAGATTTTCCTCATCATCCGGCGTCAGCGTTTCCATATAACAGTCAAACCGTTTCTCTATTTCTTCCTTAAGCTCCGGCGCTTTTTCTTCCGGAATATATCCCTGCAGAATAACGCTGGATTTTGTATTAAGCAACATTTCTCTGGTTTCATAACGCTCACGCCTGGTCAGAAGATAATCGTAAAACAGTTCAAGATTCTGTCTTTCAGCTACAAACTGTTTTAAATCCTTTTCGCTGTTTGCATTCCCGGTTTCAAGCAAAGCTATTTCTTTTTCCAGCTTTACGATTTCCTGTGCCGCAGTATTTGGCGGCATACTGAATGATGGTTTTGTAAATCCGTACTTACGGATAAAATCCTCAACCTCAAACCGTTTTTCCCGTTCGCAAACTATAAATACGCCGGTACGGTCAATTCCGCTGTTTATTTTCTCTGTATAAATTTCACCAAACTCGGCATCAAGTGCCGCTACAAGCTCATTAAAATCAATTACCGCAGGAATATCTCCTATAAATGCAAACGTATTTTTTGTTCCGCTGTAGTCAAGAGGTAAATCAAATCCTCGCCACATCTCATAGCCGCTGATAAGCCCTCTTATTCCTGCTATCTGCGACATATTTGATGCAATTTTCTTTTTAACCGAAACAATTTTTGAAGCCAGCTTCAACATTTCATCGTTTGCCGCTTTGATTTCATTGTACTGCTCATCTGTAATTACCCGTCTTACGGATAACAGCGGTTTTTTACTGTCATCATACTCCGCTACTGTTTCAAGGGCGTCCCGTACTGTGGTAAGACTGCGTTCAAAAAAAGCAATCTCAGCGGAAAGATTTTCTCTTTCCAGCATTGTTTCTCCTTCATCAGGCTGTTTTACCTGTACAACTCCCTGCCGCTGAATATATTTCAGCAATGCCCCACGACAGCTTTTATGAGAATATATGATGAATTTCGTCATTGGCACAATTGCCATAAGATGTCACACATCCTTTCATGCAAAGCTTCACTTACACAATACTCTGCTTAATATATTCTGCCGCTTCACTAACCTTTGATTCGCCTGATTTTTTAATAGCATCGCTTTTTTCGGCATAGCCTTCGGCTATTCTATCCTGCAAAGCTTTTCCTTCAGCGGTTGCTTCGGCAATTATTTTTGTCGCAGATTCCGCCGCAGATTCCGCACTTTCCGCAAGAATTTTTTCAGCTTTAGCAGTTGCTTCGCTTTTAATCTGAGCCGCTTTCTCCGCTGCTTCTTCAAGAATCCGAGCTGCCTGCGCCTCAGCGCTGCTGATTTTGTTTACAACCTCGTGCATAATATTCCTCCGTTCCGCCGCATTACGGCACAAATGATAACGTAAAAAAGAAGTGGTGCAGATTGCTGCTTAGAAGCGAGCGGCGCCGTACAAAGGTACTGCCCCGAGCAAAAAGCAGTGATATGTGCCGCTTATTTTTTTGCGTTAGCACTTCTCTTTATAAAACTGTTGCTGTTATACATTAAATCTGAATAATATTATGTCCCCGTCTTTAACAATATATTCCTTACCCTCTGACCTTACCAGCCCTTTTTCTTTTGCTGCTGTCATAGAACCGTTTGCCATAAGGTCATCATAAGCCACTACCTCGGCACGTATAAAGCCTCTTTCAAAATCCGAATGGATTTTTCCTGCCGCCTGCGGTGCTTTTGTACCTTCTTTGATTGTCCAAGCACGCACCTCCGGTTCTCCGGCTGTCAGATAGCTTATAAGTCCGAGTAATTTATAGCTTGCTGAAATCAGTCTGTCAAGACCCGATTCGCTCAGTCCCATATCCTCCAGGAACATCTGCTTGTCCTCAGCTTCAAGCTGTGATATTTCTTCTTCAATTCTTGCTGATATAGGCATAACCTCGGCATTTTCCCTTGCCGCCAGTTCTTTAAGTGCTTTTACATATTCATTATTATCTATACCACCGGCAAAATCTCCTTCAGATACATTTGCGGCATATATTATAGGCTTTTTTGTAAGAAGAGCCATATCCTTTATAAGCTCATTCTCATCTTCCGTAAGCTCTGTGCTTCTTGCAGGCTTACCGTCTGTAAGGTCTTTTAACATTCTTTCCAGCACGCCAAGCTCAATCTGATATTTTTTATCGCCGGATTTCATCATCTTCTTTGTACGGTCTATGCGTTTTTCAACCATTTCAATATCGGCAAATATAAGCTCAAAATTTATGGTTTCTATATCACGCATAGGGTTTATACTGCCGTCAACATGAACTATATTTTCATCGTCAAAGCAACGTACAACG
>JAZOTK010000123.1:0-9488 GCA_045657605.1 Clostridia bacterium | reverse complement strand
CCACCCGTAATTGCCCATATCGGAAACTTCCGCACCAGCATTCATCCCAATGCGCATAATGCGTGTTAACACTAAAATCAGCTTCTTCATAATCTTATTCCTTTACTACTGTCATTTTCTTGATTACCACGGGTGTGGTGGGTTTGTCCATCATATTTGTAGGAACAGCGGCAATTCTGTCAACTGTGTCAATACCGTCGATAACTTTTCCGAAAGCGGCATACTGACCGTCAAGATACGGTGCATCTTCGTGCATTATAAAGAACTGACTGCTTGCGGAATCGGGCATCTGTGAACGTGCCATGGAGATTACGCCACGTGTGTGTTTGAGTGTGTTCTGAGCAAATCCGTTTGCTGCAAATTCGCCTTTGATTTTCTCGGAGCTGCCGCCCATACCGTTACCCAGCGGGTCGCCGCCCTGAATCATAAATCCGGAAATAACTCTGTGGAAGGTAAGTCCGTCATAAAATCCTTCTTTTACAAGCTTTACGAAATTGGCAACCGTAGCGGGTGCATATTCGGGGTAAAGCTCTACTGTCATTGTATCTCCGTTATCCATTGTTATAAGAACTTTTGTATTTTCCATTTTTTCTTCCTCCGTATTCAAATTTATAAGTCTGTGAAATAAAACCGCACATTCGGCACGTGTTACGTTGTCAAAGGGTCTGAAATTTCCGTCTGTATCGCCGTTTGTAATACCGAGCGCTTTGGCTGTCAGAATAGTTTCCGGCTCGATTTCGGGTACGGTGAGCAGCAGGTCGTTATCCTTAAAAGGTTCGGCATAAACCGCAGTCAGACCGTTTTGCTCGCTGTACATTTTAGATATTGCCGATACTATCTCAAATCGCTGGAGAGGTGTATCATAATCATATTCGTTTGTAAAAATAAAATATTTACGGGTAGCCTCGATGTATTTATCAGACCATCTTTCGCCCTCATTTTCGGAAACAGCGAGATTTCCCGATTCGGCGAGAAGCTTGGCGAGCTGCTCGAAGGTGACATTGCCTCCGGGCATAAACTCAGTTTCGCTGACACCGTTTATAATACCTTTTTCAGCTAAAGTATTTACCGCTTCAGCTGCCCACCCGTAATTGCCCATATCGGAAAATTCCGCAGAAGCATTAATCCCAATGAGCATAATGAGTGTTAAAAATAAAATCAGCTTTTTCATAATCTTATTCCTTTACTACTGTCATTTTCTTGATTACCACGGGTGTGGTGGGTTTGTCGTTTGCATCTGTCTTAGCAGCTGCAATTTCATCTACAACCTCGATACCTTCAAGGACTACTCCGAAAGCGGCGTACTGTCCGTCAAGGAATTTGGAATCCTGATGAACAATAAAGAACTGACTGCTTGCGGAATCGGGCATCTGTGAACGTGCCATAGAGATTACGCCACGCGCGTGAGTTATTATATTATCAGAAAATCCGTTAAAAGAAAATTCGCCTTTGATTTCCTTGTCACTGCCACCTGTGCCGTTTCCTTCGGGGTCGCCGCCCTGAATCATAAATCCGGAAATAACTCTGTGGAAGGTAAGCCCGTTATAAAATCCCTCTTTTACAAGAGATACGAAATTAGCAACCGTTTCGGGTGCATACTGAGGACAAAGACCGATTTTTACTGTTTTGCCGTTTTCCATTTCCATTTCAACAATCTGCGAAACATCAGCCTCGGTAGGCACGATGCGGGGGATGGGTGTAGGCTTTGGAGTAAGCGTAGTCTTTGGAGTAGGAGTAGCTTTGTTAGTGCTTGTAGTATTTGTATTATTTCCGCAGCCTGCAAGAATAAGAAGGGCTACGGCTAAAAGTATACATATTTTTTTCATACAGGTAATTCCTTTCGTTTAAATGTTATATTCTGACAGAAGTCCCTGCTTGATATCCCAGAGTGGTTTTGATAAATCGACATAGTATTTATGCGGATTTTCAAAACGCTTTACTTCTTCCCATATTGTATCAAGCTGAGCCTTGCAATATTCTCTTATTTCATCAATATCGGGATTATCATATACATAATTGCCTTTGTCGAAAATTTTCCTCAGCAGAGGTTTTGCATAAAAATCCGTCACGGTTTTCTTTTTCCAGGTATGCTCCGGGTCGAAAATTTCATAAGGCTTGCTATCATCTATTACCTCGTCATGGAGAGTAATAACATCGGCAATAGCCATATTCGTTTCTTTTGAATAAAGACGGTATACCTGTTTAAAACCGGGAGTTGTGATTTTGGCAACATTTTCGCTGAGCTTGATTTTCGGTATGATTTCGCCGTTTTCCTCAACACCCGTAAGCTTATATACGCCACCGAGAACGGGGTCGGATTTTGAGGTGATAAGGCGTTCGCCCACACCGAATGAATCAATCTTTGCGCCCTGCATAATGGTATCGTGGATAATATATTCGTCAAGAGAATTTGAAACTACAATTTTGCAGTCCTCATATCCGGCATCATCAAGCATTTTTCTTGCCTTTTTGCTGAGATATGTAATATCCCCGCTGTCGATTCTTATTCCTTTCGGGCGTTTTCCGAGAGGAGCTAAGATTTCGTCAAATACGCGTATCGCGTTGGGGACACCGCTTTTCAGCACATTATAGGTATCAACCAGAAGAACACAGCTGTCTGGATAACGGCGGGCATATGCGGCGAAAGCGTCATATTCGCTCGGGAAAAGACCAACCCAGCTATGTGCCATTGTACCTGAAAGCGGAATACCGTATTCACAGTCGGCGATGGTACAGGAGGTAGAACCGCAACCGGCAATATATGCCGCTCTTGCACCGAGAACCGCTGCAGAAAAGCCCTGGGCGCGTCTTGCACCGAATTCCATTACGGAGCGGCCGTCTGCGGCACGGACAATTCTGTTTGCTTTTGTGGCAATAAGGCTCTGATGGTTTATACATAAAAGTATCATAGTTTCCATAAGCTGAGCCTGAGCTACGGGACCTCTCACAATAACAAGAGGTTCGCCGGGGAATACGGGAGTTCCTTCGGGAACAGCCCAAACATCACATTCAAATTTAAAGTTTTTGATGTACCGGATAAATTCATCGCTGAACATACCCAGTCCGCTAAAATATTCAATATCAGAATCATCAAACCGAAGATTCTGAATATATTCGATGATACTGCCGAGTCCTGCGGCAATAACAAATCCGCCCCCGTCGGGAACAGATCTGAAATAAGTATCGTAATATCCGATTTTATTTTCCATACCGGTGGAAATAAACCCGTCAAGCATAGTAAATTCATAAAAATCGGACAAAGTTGCCAGATTGTTAACTTTAAGCATGGTTTTCCTCCAATCAGGGGAGATTATATTTCTCCCAGCGCGTCAAGAAGCCAGAACTCCGCAATGTCAATCGCTTTATAGAGAGTTTCACGTTCCGCTTTTTTTATGATTGCACCGTCATCTGTGCTTTTAAGCTCGATTGTAACATTGGTTGCAACATCAAGGTCGCCGATTTTTTCGGTACTGTCAATAGTAAACTCAATGATAAAAGAATCCTCAAAATTGCCGTAATAAATTTTATTACCGCGGCGTATCATATTTTTACCCTTATACTGAAGCGTTGTTTTTTCTGCCATTTTTATCATTCCTTTCATAATTTTCAAATCATATACTATTATTTTACCACAAATTATTGAATTAGTAAAGGCATTTTTTAATATTTTTGGAGGTTTTTTTAAAAAAAATTTAAAAAATTTAAAAAAAGTTTCAAAAATCTATTGCAAAATTCGTAAAAAAATAGTATTATTATATATATAGGTTTTAATTTATCTTAGGAGGTAAAGAAAAAATGAGCAGAATATACCAGAATGTCATACTTCAGTTAAAGGATTTATACAACCGCCGTATGGGTGTAATTGATTCATCGGGTACGGTGACGGCGTGTACTTATGGTATATTGGATACGGCAACGGTTGAGCATATTCTGAAAAAGTATGCTGACCCGGCTGCATTTTATTCCTACAACGGGTTTACATACAAACCGATAGGAACAAGAAGCAAGCTTGATTTCATTACATTCTGCGAAGGTGTTGATGAAACAGCAAGAACCTGCTGTAGTGTTCTTGCAATATCACTGTCCAATATAAAAATGTTTCATGACGAAAAGTATGACAAAACAAACCTGGTGAAGAATATCCTGATGGACAACATTCTTCCCGGTGACATTCTTATCAAAGCAAAGGAACTTCATCTGACGGTTGATGTTCCCCGTGTTGTATTTCTGGTTCAGACGGCAAACTCTACAAATTTTTCGATTTACGACATATTGCAGAATCTTTTCCCGGAAAAAGGAAAGAATTTTATCGTCAATATAGACGAGCGTTATATTGCTCTTGTTAAAGAGGTGCGACCGGGTGTAGATGCCAAAGAACTTGAAAAGACGGCAAAATCCATTGCCGATACTCTTTATACGGAAGCGCTTGCTAAGGTGTATATAGGCATAGGCTCGCCCAGAAATAATATCCGTGATATAGCAATGAGCTATAAGGAAGCACAGATAGCTCTTGATGTGGGTAAGGTTTTTGATATTGAAAAGCAGATTATCAATTATGAAAATTTAGGTATCGGCAGACTTATATATCAGCTTCCCACAACGCTTTGTGAGCTTTTCCTCGCCGAGGTGTTCAGAAAAGAATCTCTTGACGTGCTTGACCAGGAAACAATACTTACCATTCAGAAATTCTTTAAACACAACCTTAATGTATCCGAGACAGCAAGAGAGCTGTTCGTTCACAGAAACACACTCGTATACAGACTTGATAAGATTGAAAAGATAACAGGACTTGATCTGAGAGAATTTGACCAGGCAGTAACCTTTAAGGTAGCTATGATGGTAAAGAAATACCTCAGCTCAAACACTACTAAATATTAAAAGGAATTTTAAAATGATATATTTTCAGAATGTTACAAAGGCTTATGACAATAACAGGGTGGTAGCACTGAAAAATGCAAGCTTCCATATTGATAAAGGTGAATTTGTATTTATAGTAGGTCCCAGCGGAGCGGGAAAATCAACGCTTACAAAGCTGATTTTCCGTGAAGAGCTTCCCGATGAAGGGGATATTGTTGTCGGCGATTTTAAGGTGACAGAGCTTTCGGACAAGCAGGTGCCGTATCTTCGCCGCAGTATGGGAATTGTGTTCCAGGATTTTAGATTACTGCCCAATAAAAATGTATATGACAATATAGCTTTTGCAATGGAAGTTATAGGCGCACCCAGACGGAACATACGCCGAAGAATTCCGGATTTGCTGAGTATGGTGGGACTTACGGCGAAAGCCAAATCGTACCCGCACCAGCTTTCGGGGGGCGAGCAGCAACGTGTCAGCATTGCACGTGCGCTGGCGAACAGTCCGCGTCTTATAATTGCGGACGAGCCTACGGGTAACCTTGACAACGAAACCGCGTGGGAAATAATGAATATTTTGGATCTTATCAACAAACAGGGAACAACGGTTATGATGGTAACACATTCCCAGAATATTGTTGATGAAATGCAAAAGAGGGTTATTGCCATTGAAAAAGGTATCGTTGTGAGTGACCAGCACGGAGGTTACAGCTATGTTTAGAACATTTAAATATTATATTTCCCAGGCAGTAGGCGGAATGGTAAAAAACAAGCTTATGGTATTTATAAGTATATCAACGCTTGTGTTTTGTCTCCTTCTGCTGGGACTTGCCATATCCTTCGGGCTTAATCTGACCTACATATCCGATCAGCTTCAGTCTCAGTTTGAAATTCACGCTTTTGTTGATCTTGAATATACTGAAGAAGAAGCTAAAGCACTTGCGGATACTATAGAAAGTGTACCGGGAATAAAAAAAGCGGTTTATTCGTCAAAAGGCGATGAGCTTGAAATTGTTCGCGATATGTTTGACGATGAAAAGGCGTTTGAAGGACTTGAGGAGGATAATCCTCTGCATTTTGCATACAAAATATCACTTACCGATATAAATATGGCAAAATCAGTTCAGTCGGCACTTGAAAATATTGAAGGTATCGACAGCGTTTCCAACCGTACCGATATTTTAAACGGAATAACAACATTCACCGGAGTTGCCGGTCATGTGAGTCTGTTCGGTATGATTATTTTTGCGTTTATAGCGATATTTATAATTTCAAATACAATAAAACTCGCAGTAATGTCGAGAAGAAAAGAAATAAGTATAATGAAATCCGTCGGAGCTACAAATTCGTTCATAAGAAGCCCGTTTATCATAGAAGGTGTTATTGTGGGAATTATTGGCGGACTGATTTCGTTTATTCCTGTATATTTCGGCTACGGTGCGGTAGAAGCATGGTGGTCGGGACTTTACGGCATTTTCAGAATACTGCCACTTGAGAAAATATCAGTAGTTATTCTGATAGTATTTCTGCTCGCCGGCTCTACAATAGGAGCTATAGGAAGTGTTAATGCTGTCAGAAAACATCTGAACGCTTAAAGGAGGTACCGTATGACTAAAAAAATTATTGCGGCAACTCTTTTATGTTTTATGATTTTTTCCGGCGTTTTGGCAGATAATAAATCTGCATCACAGCGTATGTCGGAAATGAAAACCAAAATGGCGGAAACCGAAAAAGAACGTAAAGCGGCTGAACAGAAAAAAGAATATTACGATAAGCAGATAGAACAGTTGCAGACTGATATAGATGAGCTTGACGCGATTATCGGACAGATAGAATCGGAAATTGCCGATGCGCAGGAGCGTATTGACGAGGCTACCGAGCGGCTTGAAACAAAAAAGGAAAACTACAACAGCAGACTCAGAGCGTTGCAGAAACGCGGAAATGCGAATTTCTTCACAGTTCTTCTGGGAGCAGATAATTTTTCGGATTTTCTGGTAAGACTGACGTTGGTTGAAAAAGTCGTAAATCACGATGAAAATATTATGAATGAAATTTCGGCTCTGCGTTCTGAAATAGAAGAATCAAAAGAGGCACTTGAAAAGCGTTCTGCAGAACAGCAGGAAGCGCAGGACCTCGTTATTGCACAGCAAAATCAGCTGCAATCTCTTGCGGATAAACAGCAGTCCTATATGGACGAACTGAAAAAAGATGCGGCAAAATTCAAAGCGGAGTTTGAAAAGGCACAAAGACAGATGGAAGAAGAAAACGAACGAAACCGCCGTCTGAACGAAAGCCGTGATGCAAGCGGAAAAACTATTATATATAACTCAAATTCAGCTACAAAAATGCAATGGCCTGTGCCTGCCGGCGGAGTAATTACCTGTCATTTCGGCTACAGAACAGACCCTGCGCCGGGTAATCATACCGGTATGGATATAGCACTTCCTACGGGGAATGCCATAGTAGCGGCAAATGACGGTACGGTTACGTTTGCGGCATATTCATCAAACGGATACGGCAACTATGTGGATATTAACCACGGCGACGGAAGTGCAACCCGTTATGCTCATTGCAGTAAGCTGTATGTAAAAGTGGGACAGAAGGTTAAAAGAGGCGAGACCATAGCGGCAGTAGGAAATACCGGCTGGTCAACAGGACCTCACCTGCATTTTGAAGTAATAATAAACGGCAAGAGGGTTAATCCTCTGCCTTATATAAGATAGCCGCACCTGTGGCAGAACGGAGAATTTTATGGACTTATCACAGTATAAAGAGCTTTGGGCTTTTTTAATATCAATGCTTCCCATTGTGGAAATAAGGGGAGCACTGCCGGTAGCACTTGCAAGCGGTGTAAATCCAATGCTGGCGTTTCCGCTTACAATAATAGGGAATATGTTACCGATACCGTTTATATTGCTTTTTATCAGACCAATTTTTAATTATCTGAAAAAACTGCCGAAAATCCATAAGATAGTGCACAGACTGGAAGAAAAGGCTTTTGCAAAATCCGATAATATAAGAAAATATGATATGATAGGATTAATACTTTTTGTAGGAATTCCTCTGCCGGGAACGGGAGCCTGGACGGGAGCGCTTATAGCGGCGCTTCTTGATATGCGACTGAAACGGGCTATTCCGGCAATATTTTTGGGAGTAGTTGTAGCATCGGTAATAGTAGGTGCTATAAGTTTCGGAGGAATATCCTTCCTTTCGTGGATGATAAAATAAACAGCGTGCAGAATTTCTACAAAACGGAAATTCTGCACTTTTTTATAGGTATAAGCGGATTTTCTGATAAAAAAAAGCGGATTTTGGGTTGACTTAACAGGCATTAAATGGTATAATTAAAAAAAACGATACCGGAGGGGATAAATATGAATTTTATCAACATAGAAAACAGAAGGGAAGTGCTGTGGGACGATTATCTTATTGATAACGATAAGACTACAGCGACACTGAAACTGAACCACCCACAGAAAAAGGAGCTTGCAATAACATTCGATCAGCCGTGGGAAGCAATGGGTATTGCATATCCCCAGATTGTAAAAGTTGGAGATGTATACCGTCTGTATTATGTGTGTAACATCAACAGAGCGGCAAGCGAGGGTGACGAAGGCGGACAGGCACGTGCTGTTTGTATGATGGAAAGCAAGGATTTAAAGACCTGGGTACGTTATAATGCAGGTAAGTTTGAGTTTAACGGAAGCAAAGACAATAATATGCTTTACCAGACGAAAAAATACGGCACTTTTAATGAGGTGCTTGATAATTTCTTCGTATTTTATGATGAAAATCCTGACTGCCCGGCGGATGAAAAGTTTAAAGCCATAGCACTCTGCTATGACCAGACAGGTATAGATACAAGCGCGCCTCTCGAAAACTGGATAGATGATACAAGATGCTTATATTGCTACACATCACCGGACGGAATTGATTTCAAGCTGGGCTGGTTAGTAGCGGATAATAAAAAAGCAGTATTCGGCGGATATGACTCTATGAATACTGTGTGGTTTAACACGGAAAAAGGAAAATACGAATGCTTTATACGTTCGTGGATACCTACTCTGGGACGTACAATAAGATATATGGAATCTGAAGATATGAAAGAGTGGAGCGATGCACAGCTTCTTGAGTTTGGTGAAGGAAGCCACGAATATGAGCTTTATACAAACGGTGCAGCAAGATACCCCAGAGCACCGCATATGTACTATGCAATGCCTCTGAGATATGTGGAAAGACACGGCTGGAGTCCTAACTTTGAACAGCTCTGCGGTCCTGAGGGTTCAAGACTCAGAAAAGCGAGATGTGCTGTAATGGAGAGACAGGGAACAGCAATAACCGATTGTATGTTTATGTCATCCCGTGACGGTGTGAATTGGAAACGATTTGAAGAAGATTTCTTAGGCTCGGGACCGGAACATACCGGAAACTGGAGATACGGCGAAGCTTCTCAGGTAACACACGGATACACTGAAACTCCTATGGAATACGCTGAACAGGGCAATGAGATTTCTCTTTATGTACCCGAAGGCTCATGGGGAACAGATCCTATGAAATTATATCGTCACAGCATAAGACTTGACGGCTTTGCATCTTATCACGGCGATTCTGATATAAAAACAGTGGTTACTAAA
>JAZOTK010000122.1:0-3136 GCA_045657605.1 Clostridia bacterium | reverse complement strand
AAAAATGTCAAAATCTCTCGGAAACGGAATTGACCCCCTTGAGGTTATAAAAGAATACGGTGCTGATGCTCTCAGATTTACTCTTGCTACAGGTAACTCTCCCGGAAACGATATGCGTTACTATGACGAGCGTGTTAAAGCAAGCCGTAATTTTGCCAATAAAATATGGAATGCTGCACGTTTTGTAATGATGAACATAGACCACGAGGATGCGGCTCTGCCTTCCGAAGATAAGTTTGCGATGGAAGATAAATGGATTTTATCCAAACTTGATATTCTTATTAAAGAAGTCAGAGATAACCTTGATAAATTCGAACTCGGTATTGCTGTTGCAAAGCTTTACGATTTTATCTGGGACGAATATTGTGACTGGTATATCGAGCTGTGCAAGCCCCGTCTTCAGGGCGAAGACAAAGAAAACGCCGGCAGAGTTCTTGTTTATGTTCTCTCTCGAGTTCTTGAGCTTCTTCACCCGTTTATGCCGTTTATAACAGAAGAAATATGGCAGAAGCTTCCTCACGACGGTGAAACTATAATGCTTGCAGACTATCCCGAAAGCGGAAAGTTTGATTATAAAGAAGACGCAGTAGCACTTGAGCTTATCAAAGCGGCTATAAAAGCTGTAAGAAATGCCCGTACAGAAAAGAATGTACCGCCTTCAAAGAAAGCTAAACTTTATATTATAACAGATAAAAAAGATATATTTGAAAACGGCGTAATGTTCTTTGAGAAACTCGCATCAGCTTCTCAGGTTGAATTTGTCGCAGACAAATCCGCACTTCCTGATAACTGCGTTGACGTTATTACCGAAGGTGCTTTTATGGCAATTCCTCTTGGCGATCTGGTTGATACTGCCGAAGAACTCAGCCGTCTGACAAAGGAAAAAGAAAAGCTTCTTTCTGAAATCAAACGTGTTGAAGGCAAGCTGTCAAATCAGGGATTCGTAGCAAAAGCTCCTGCTGCTGTAATTGAGCAGGAAAAAGAAAAGGGCGAAAGATATAAGGCTATGCTGGAAAAAGTTATGGAAAGCATTGCTAAACTTGAAAAATAAAGAAAAGGAAGTAATGGAAGATGATGGATTATTTTACGGAGTATATCGTTCGGCGTAAGAAAAGCGCCATAGATATACTTATAATTGCAGGTATAATAATTGCGGCACTTGTTCTGTCTTTTATAGGACTGCAATTCTGTTTCTTCCCGCTGATAGGTCAGTTTGTATTTCTCCTCATTGCAGGGGTTATATGGGGCGCATGGTTTCTTATTACAAACAGAAACGTGGAGTTTGAATATATCGTTACAAACGGCGAGCTTGATGTAGATAAAATTACCGCCCGCCGCAAGAGAAAAAGACTCCTTTCTGTTCCCGCAAAAGAAATCGAGCTTATCGCTCCCATCAGCGACCACAGCGCAGATACCGTTACCAATATAATTGATGCTTCAAGAAACGTCTCAAACGACGAGTCTCTTTGCTATCTTATAGCAGTAAAAGATGGTGTTCGGACAAAGCTTATTTTTAACCCGTCCGAAAAAATGATTAAAATATTCAAAAAATTCAGACCCCAGGCCGTGAAAGTAAGTGTTCCGAATGAATAAGCTTGTTACCACAAGACAAATGAAACTTTTAGAGCAAAACACCTTTGATATGGGTGTTGCTCCGATAACCGTAATGGAGACAGCGGCAGCCGCTGTTTCCGGTTATATTCTGCAAAAATTCGGTAAATGCCGTGTCGCCGTTATTTGCGGCAAGGGAAACAACGGCGGAGACGGTCTTGCCTGTGCAAGGCAGCTTTCAGCCGAAGGTTGCGGGGTGACGGTTATTCTTGCTTTCGGAGAGGTCAAAACTCCTGACGCGATAACAAACCTTAATATTCTGAAAAAAACCGGGATATCTTTTTCCGATACTATTCCGGAAGACACGGAAGTTATTATTGATGCTGTTTTCGGCACCGGAATCTGCGGTGGGGCAGAACTCCCGATTTTTGAAGAAATTAATAAACGTGATTGTTTTGTTGTATCAGTTGACGTCCCTTCAGGCGTATGTCCCGATACGGGAAGCGTTCAAAAAGGTGCTGTAATCGCTGATGCGACCGTTACTTTCGGGTATAAAAAAGTCGGGCTGACTCAGTTCCCCGCAAAAAAATACTGTGGCGAAATTATCGTTGCACCGATTTTCCTCAGCGACTGCATCCCGTTTGACACTTTTGAAATGGATACCTGTCCCGATATGCCGGGGTTAGAGGTCGATTCTCATAAAGGCACAAACGGCAGACTTCTGGTTATTGCCGGTTCGACAGGAATGACGGGAGCCGCATATCTTTCTTGTATATCCGCCCTTCGGTGCGGTTGCGGACTTGTTACTCTCGCCATACCCGAAAACTTAAATCCTATAATGGAGGTAAAGCTTACCGAATCTATGACTCTGCCTCTGAAATGTCATGACCGTATTACCTTTGAAGCTTTTGATAAAATAGATATTTCAGGCTATGACTGCATATTAATCGGTCCCGGACTTGGAGTCGGTGTTGATGTTTTCAGAATTATCGAAAAACTTGCTTTTTCAGGCATTCCTCTGATAATAGACGCTGATGGAATAAATTCATTAAAACCGAATATAGATATATTAAAAGAAAGTAGTAACATTGTGCTGACACCACATCCCGGCGAATTTGCCCGACTTACAGGTATAGCTATCTCTGAAGTTCAACAAAACCGCATTGCACTTGCAAGGGAGTTTGCCGAGAATTACGGGGTAACTCTTGTGCTTAAGGGTGCGGGAACAGTAGTGGCGGAAAAGGGCGGCAAATGTTATATTAATACGACAGGAAACTGCGGTATGGCTACCGGCGGCAGTGGTGACGTGCTTGCCGGAATTATCGGCGGGCTTACCGCACGTAAAGTAAAAAATGCTTCTTTGGCAGGTGTTTATATACACGGGCTGGCAGGGGATATTGCCCTTGAAAATTCCTGTGCGGAAAGCATTCTTCCTACAGATACCGTCGATATGATTACAAAAGCTCTGCAAAAGATAAAAAAATAAAAATTTACTTTTGCTCGGGAGGCTTATGTATGAAAAAAGCACTTATTCCACTTATGATAATGCTGTTTGTATTTACCGGTTGTGATAAAGCGGTTATTC
>JAZOTK010000121.1:0-2828 GCA_045657605.1 Clostridia bacterium | reverse complement strand
TCTAATATCTGTTCAAATACGCCGTCATATTCAAATTCAATTATACGTCCGCCATCATCTTTTACTTTGACGATTTCCGCACGAAGTCTGCCGTCACCGAATACAACTCTGTGACCTTCCCTCAGTTTTTTACCGGGACGTACTATAACGTCCCACGAGGTTGTGCTTATTCTGTTAAGTAATAAAAACTCCACTTCTCTGCCGCTGTCTTCCCTTTTGCCGTAAAGTCTTGCGGGTATTACTCTTGTATCGTTAAGCACAAGGCAGTCGCCTTTTTTCAGTTTTTCTTTTATTTCGCTAAAATGCTTATGCTCAATTTCTCCTGTTTTTCGGTTTACCGACATAAGTCTTGAAGAATCTCTTTTTTCGAGAGGTCTTTGGGCTATAAGCTCCTGTGGTAATTCATAATCAAAAATTTCAAGTTTCATTTCATCATCCCATTTACTTTATTTTCGTCAGGCGTTACATACGCCGTTTTATAGTCGGTATAAATAACCATACCCGGTTTTGCTCCGGATGGTTTTTTAACATACCGTACCAATGTATAATCTACGGGTACGTTACCCGATTTTCTCGCTTTTGAGTGGTATGCCGCAAGCATTGCCGCTTCTTCTATGGTGTTATCGGGAACCTCTTTTTTTTCGGTTATAATAACCGTATGTGAGCCCGGAATTGTTTTGGTATGGAACCAGATATCGTGATTTTTTGCGAGTTTCAGGGTCAGATAATCGTTCTGACGGTTATTTTTACCTACGAGAATTTCAAATCCGTCCGAGCTTAAAAATCTTGCGGGCATAGACGGTTTGTCGTTTTTCCCTTTACCTTTGTTTTTTATCTTTATATACCCTTCCGCTTCAAGCTCTGTTTTAATTTCAGCCAAATCCTTGACATTATCGCAATTTTCAATAGCGGTGCTTACGCTTTCGAGATATTCGATATCCTCGAGCGATTGTTTCAGCTGGACTGCTGCCGCGGCGGCTGTGTTTTTAAGTTTGTTATATCTTGCATAATATTTCTGTGCATTTTCGGCAGGAGTAAGCTCGCCATCAAGTGCAATTTCGATTTCTTCGCATTCATTATAGAAATTTTCGACACAAACACGTTTATCGCCTTTTTTAATACGGTAAATATTCGCGGTAATCAAATCACCTTTAAGGCGGTAGCCGTCCATTTTCTCCGCTTCATCTACGGATTGTTTCTGCAGAATAGCTTTTTTTCTGTATCTCTGCAGAAGATTATTCACCGTTTTTGTTATATCCGCACTTTTCTGCGACAGTCTTGCGTGGCGTTCCCTGTCAATATAGAATTTATCAAGATATTCGCTCAAAATTCCGGGCGACCCTGTAGTTTTATACTGTTTTATTTCAATCCCCGAAAAATCCATCGGTTTTCCCGTATCATCAAATATGGTGGTGGGATTATATCTGCCTTCTTTTATTTCGCCGAAAACTTTGTTCATTTCCTCGGCAATCTGCAGTATCTGTGTTCTTGAAAGCTCCATATAAACCGCATCGCTCTCGCCGCTTCCTCTTGCCACAAACTCTCTTGCTGTCATCGGGCTGAGTCCTGCGAATTTTTCAAGAATATATTTATCTGTTTTCATCTCGTTGGGACAGTCAAACAGTATATCGGTTATTTCCTGCAAATCCGTATTATATGGTGATATTTTATTCTGCGGCGGCGGTGATGAGTATTCCATTCCCGGCAGTACCATACGAAGCGAGCTGACTGACCCGTCAACTCTGCGGACACAGTCGCTTATTCTGCCTTCGGCGCTTACAAGGATAATATTACTGTGTCTGCCCATAATTTCGGTTATAAGACGGAATGTGGTTATATCCCCCATCTCCGTTCGGGTTTCTATTTCAAATTCTATTACACGTTCAATACCCGGTTGCGATACTTTAAGCACTCTGCCGCCTGACAGGTGTTTTCTAAGAAGCATACAAAACGTCGGCGGTGTCATCGGGTTTTCCCTTGACGCCGTTGTAAGATGTACCCTTGGAATTGACGGGTTACAGCTTAAAAATACTTTATAATTACTGCCCTGCGACCTTACAGCCATAACAATACTGTCGCTGTCGGGCATATATATTTTATCAACTCTGCCGCCTTCAAGCATCCGCGAAAGCTCCGATGCGATGCAGCCGACCGTTATTCCGTCAAAAGCCATAAGCTATCCTCTCTTTTCTGATTTTGTTACAATATATATTTTACCACAATTCCATTATATTGTCAACTTTTTTGGATTTATAAATATTATAACAAACTAACTCAGTTTATATAATAAAAATAAAGCGGAAACTTTAAGCCGTTCCGCTTTATCTGTATTATTTCCAAGCCAATGTCGCCACTGACATCTTTTTGATAAATTTTGTATGTGGTAATTTTATGATTTTGTCAAGTCAGGGGAACAGCGAATAATAAAATTTTCACCGATTTTTCTTGAACAAAACCCATTAGAACCCGCAGGAATTCTAGATTTTCCTGCTCCCTATAGTATATGTAAATATCAAAATTAAGTAAACAATTTTATTAAATTTTAGAAATTTGTCATGAATAAAAAATAATAGGATTTGAACTATATTTTATATGTACTAATCTAATCCATATTTTTTTCTCAATTTATCTAATGCTTTCTGTGATGTGGTTTGGTTAAAACATTTCGCACATGCAGAATAACCTTTTTCTTCTGCCGCGTTATAATTATATATCCAAAAAGAGGAAGTTCCCAAATCAGTGCAACCATGTATATGATATTTTTCAGAGCCATCATCAGGAACTATGGCGGCATATTTTTCATAAAAATTCAAATGATTTATCATTTC
>JAZOTK010000120.1:0-2130 GCA_045657605.1 Clostridia bacterium | reverse complement strand
ATCAAGACAGTCAAATTCATGACCTGCAAAACGAACGTGGAAGTCGGAAAGCATAACACCGTCGACAATATTACTCTCACCGATAAAGTCGGCAACGAAAGCATTAACGGGCTCGTTATAAATATCCGTAGGCGTACCTATTTGCTGAATACGGCCTTCAGTCATTACAACTACGGTATCAGACATAGAAAGAGCCTCTTCCTGGTCATGAGTAACGTAAATAAAGGTAATACCCGTACGCTTCTGGATATTCTTAAGTTCTACCTGCATATCCTTACGGAGTTTAAGGTCAAGAGCGCCCAGAGGCTCGTCCAAAAGCAGAACTTTAGGCTGATTAATCAAGGCACGAGCTATTGCCACACGCTGCTGCTGACCGCCGGAAAGAGTAGTAATCTTACGACGTTCAAAGCCCTTAAGGTTAACCAGGGAAAGCATTTCCTTTACCTGCTTAACGATCTCCTTTTCGGGCATCTTTTTAAGACGCAGACCGAAAGCAATATTTTCAAACACGTTCAAATGGGGAAACAACGCGTACTTCTGGAATACGGTGTTCACAGAACGCTTATATGGAGGTAATGCGTTTATACATTTACCTGCAAAAAAAACATTACCGCTATCCTGATGTGTAAAACCGCCAATTATGCGCAGAGTGGTGGTCTTACCGCATCCACTTGGACCCAGTAATGTTACGAATTCCTTATCCTTTATTTCAAGATTGATTTTGTCGAGAATTACCTCGCCATCAAATGCGACCGAAATATCTTCAAGTCTGATTATCGCATCTGCCATCTATCTATCTCCCATCTGAATACTGTATTTTTTATACACCACAGTCATAGACACTCTGTGGAAGCGGAGGCTACTGCCGCCTCATATTCCTTAGCGGGGAATATATAAATAAAGAAAAAAATCAATTGCCGCGGCAAAAATAAACGTAAAAACGAAGACTGCACTTCGGCAACAGACTTTTATGTAATAATAATATACTATTTGAGGAATTTTGTCAAGTGTTTTCTATGAATTTTTGTTTACTTTTGAAGATTTTTTAATTCAAATGAAAAACCCTTATAAGAAGAAAAAAACGGGGTTGTTGTTATTTTCTTTCCGTTGAGATAATCAAGACTTGTGGACTCGCCATCAAAGGCAAATTCAAGTTCCACAGAGGCCAGCGCCTGATAAATAAAAGGACAGTCCTTATCTCTGGTACCGTACTTGGTGTCGCCTAAAAGCGGGTGGCCGATAAAAGCCATATGAGCGCGTATCTGATGGGTTCTTCCTGTCTGTAATCCTATACGTAAAAGAGAGACTTTACCGTCGGTAGCCAGCACCTCATAGGAGGTTATTATTTCCTTGGAGCCGGCCCTTTTATCCGCAGTTACTTTTACAATGTTTTCCGATGAATCCTTTTTAAGCCAAGCATAGAGCGTATCGCTCTTCTTGGGCATAACCCCATAAACAAGACAAAGATAACTTTTCTTAACTTCTCTGTTTTTTATTTTAAGGTTCATTACACGCAGAGCTTCTGCATTTTTTGCCGCAATAACAAGTCCTTGAGTATTTTTATCAAGTCGGTTGCAAAGCGCGGGAGCGAATGACTGTTCACTCCGAGGGTCATATTCACCTTTATTATACAGATATGCCTTTACATGATTTGCAAGTGTATTATAACTTTCCTTGTCGTCGCTTTGGGATATTAATCCTGCGGGCTTATCAACTATAAGAATATTTTCATCCTCGTATGCCACAGTAAAAGAAGGCTTAACGGACAAAAAGCTGTCCTTCTTTATTTTCTCAGCCTCTTCCCCACCAAAAAATTCATCGCTGATGTAAAAATTCAACACATCGCCTTCAGAGAGCATAATATTACCCTTTGTTTGTTTTACGCCGTTCACTCTTACACATTTGAGTCTCAAATATTTCTGAATAAGGCTCTTTGGCATAGTGGGAAATTTCTTTTCCATGAACCTATCAAGTCGCTGTCCACCGTCGTTGCGACCAATTTTCACTTCTCGCATATCACACCGTATATTTCAGGCAAATTTAGAGAAGAAACGCTATCCAAAGATAGCGTTTCTTCGATTAGAATCAAATTTGTTCTTAAACTTATCTCTTAAGAAGAGCAGCGCCGAT
>JAZOTK010000119.1:0-8413 GCA_045657605.1 Clostridia bacterium | reverse complement strand
GAAATGGATAACAGAGGTAAAATACTCAATTTTGCGTTTGCGGTATCAGCGGCTTTTGTATTCGGCGATCACTTGGGATTTACGGCAGGGTTTGACAGCGAAATGATATTCCCGATGATAGTCGGAAAGCTTATCGGTGGTATAACAGCGGTTATTTTAGCGGTGTTTATTGCAAACAAAACTCTTGGAAAGGCGGAAAATAATGCAGATTAATACAGAAACACTCGAACGTATGATTCGTGATATTATCGAAGAAAAGACAGATGCAGACGGCGTTATGAAGGTTTCGCTACCGTCGGTATGTGTAGGGGAAGAAAACCGTCTTGATACAGGAAAGCCGGAGCATAAAGTATATACAAAAGATTTGTTTGATTTAAAACAGAGCCCGAGGCTCGGATGCGGTATAATGGAAATGGAAAATACCACTTTTGACTGGACTCTTGATTATGACGAGATAGATTATATAATAGACGGGTCATTGACGATAATAACACAAAACGGCAGAAAAACCGCAGAAGCAGGCGAAATTTTGCTGATACCGAAAGGCTCGGTAATTAAGTTTTCCGTAGAAGACCGGGCGAGATTTTTATATGTAACCTATCCTGCAGATTGGAGTAATATGGGGTAAAGTATTCTGAAACTTTGGAAAATTCGGATAAAAAGACCTGTGCAATTCATTTACACAGGTCTTTTTGTTATATTATTCGATTGTAATCGCAAGATGTCTTGCACGACTGAGTGCATCGTCAATATTATCGCAAAAACTTTCTTCGCCGGCCTGCGCATAAAATCCCGATTTTTTCATAACAGACATAGGCTGGTCGTTAACGTGGGAGAATAAAACGGTAATGCCCTGATGACTACAGTTTTCGTAAATGCTTTTAAGTGTACGCATTGCCGATATATCAAGTGAGGGAATACTTCTCATTCTGAGTATTATTATTTTTACATCATCGCTTGCGATAATGCCTGAAAGCTTGTCGGTTGTTGCAAAGAACATAGGACCGTCAATTTCGTAAACTTCAGTTTTCGGAGGAATAACCTTCATTCTGTCATCGTCATCACGGGTCCAGGGACGAACGGCAGAAACCTCTGTCATTCGTTTGATAAACAGTACTGCTGTAAAGATAAGACCTATTTCGATAGCCACAACAAGGTCGAACACAACTGTCAGCACAAAGGTAAGCACAAGCACGATTATATCGCTTTTGGGTGCGGTTTTACAGATATTTACGAACTGTCTCCACTCACACATATTATAAGCTACCATAAAGAGGATAGCGGCTATAATCGGCATCGGAATCCAGGCAGCATAAGGCATAAGCACAACAAGGATAAGCAGAAGAACTATAGCGTGAACGATACCTGAAACAGGAGTTCTGCCGCCGTTTTTTACATTTGCCGCTGTACGTGCTATTGCACCCGTTGCAGGGATACCGCCAAACAGACCGGAACAGATATTACCTGCACCCTGAGCTATAAGCTCGGTATTGGAATTGTGTCTGTCGTCTATCATACCGTCCGAAACCACACAGGAAAGGAGTGATTCTATCGCCGCAAGAATTGCAATAGTAAAAGCACTTGGCATAAGCTGTCTTAAAGCTGAAAAATCAAACTGAGGCAAAGCAAACTGCGGTGCCTGACGGGTTATTGTATATAAATCACCTATGGTATTAACTTCTATTTTAAACAGCTTTACAATTATAACACCCACAACTACAGCGATAAGCGAGCCGGGGATTTTTTTGTTGATTTTCGGCCATACGATAAGAATAGCAAGCCCGATAAGACCAACAATGATGCTCCATACATTTACTGTAGCGAAGTTGGAAAATACTGCGGAAAGCTTTTCCATAGATTCAACGGCGTGAGTACCTTCCGGATATGTAAGACCGAAGAAATCTTTAAGCTGACCGATTACGATTGTAAGAGCAATACCCGATGTAAAGCCTGTAGTGATTGTATGCGGAATAAATTTAATGAGCGAGCCAAGACGGCAGATACCCATTATTATAAGCATAATTCCCGCCATAATTGTAGCTATGGCAAGACCGCTTATTCCGAACTGCGCAACAACTCCTGCAACAATAGTTGCAAACGCCGCTGTAGGTCCCGAAATATTTACGTTACTGCCACCTAAAAGTGCAATAACAAAACCGGCAACAATAGCTGTATAAAGCCCTTTTTCGGGAGATACACCCGAAGCTATTGCAAGTGCAATCGAAAGGGGGAGGGCAATAATTGCAACTATAATACCGGCAATTATATCATTAGTAAATTTTTTCCCGCTATAGTTTTTAAAAAGGGAAAGTATTTTTGGCTGAAAAGTTTTCATTTATGTAAACCTCCTGTAAGTATAAGATAAATACCGCATATATTGTATCACAGCGGAAAATTAAAATCAATTTGCATTAATCACAAAGTTTTACATTTTTTTACACAGCCGAAACAGCACTATTCATAATAAAAAGGTGAAATTATGCTAAAACTATTTACAAAACGAAAAAAATATGGTATTATATAACATATAAGGAATATTAAACATCAGGAGTGGTGGTATGAATAAAAAAATTTTCAAAAACCCGGTTTTAGGTGGAATATTTTTTATTCTGTTTATATTTTTAGCTTTTTTTGCAGAAAAACGGGTAACGGGCGTATGGGTAAGCATAACACAGCTCGGCGTAATTTTATCAGCAGGGCTTGCGCTGTTTTTTACGTTTAATTTCAAAAAAACCGAAAAAGAAAACGACCGGAATTTTATAAAAACCCGTAGTCTGTCGATGATAATGTTTTTAATAATAATTCCGATAACAATACTTGCGGGAATGTATCTGTTTGATAACCGCAGATATTATATTATGAGCCTGCTTGTTATCCTTGAAGCTATTATACCTTATTTTATACTTTATGAGAAAAAAGCGGCAAATGTAAGG
Organism: Clostridia bacterium; assembly: GCA_045657605.1. GTDB lineage: Bacteria > Bacillota > Clostridia > RUG12999 > RUG12999 > JAZOTK01. The sequence continues at coordinate 5,480 of JAZOTK010000119.1, read as the reverse complement.
CATATAACGGTGATAAGCATAATATGTGCCTTTTCGGTAATCGGACGCGTTATTTTCTTTGCACTCCCGCAGTTTAAACCGACAGCGGCAATAATAATGCTTTCAGGAATATGTTTTGGCGGCGAAACGGGATTTTTATGCGGGGCAATTTCAGCATTTTTATACAATATATATTTCGGTCAGGGACCGTGGACGCTGTGGCAAATGCTTTCAATGGGCGTGCTGGGAGCTCTTGCCGGTCTGCTGACAAGCTGTGGTATTGTGAAAAAAAACAAACTGTCCCTTTCAGTATTCGGATTTCTTGCGGTGCTTGTCGTTTACGGACTTATAATGAATACATCGGGAGTAATCTCGTTTAACGACCACCCCACAGCGGATATGTTTGCGGCGGCATATATCGGCGGTTTACCGTTTGATTTGGTACACGCCGCAGGAACAGCATTCTTTATGTGGTTTATTTCGGATACAGTAATGGAGAAGGCAGACAGAATAATATTAAAATATAGGTTGTGATAAAATGAATGACGATATAATTTGCGAAAGCTGTATGTACTACACCTATGACGATGATTACGACTGCGGTGTATGCGGACTTAATTTTGATGAAGATGAAATGCAAAGACTAATCGGCAGTAATTATAAAACCTGCAAGTATTTCAGATTGGGCGATGATTATACGATAGTCAGAAAGCAAAACTAAACGGAGGGATATTATGCAACACGGATTCATAAAAGTGGCGGCGGCATCACCGCAAATCAGGGTTGCCGACTGCATATTTAACGAAAAAGCTATAATTGATGTAATTAGCGAATGTTCGGATAAAAAGGTAAAGCTTCTGGTACTCCCTGAGCTTTGCATAACAGGTTATACCTGCGGAGATTTGTTTTTCCAGAATACCTTGCTTGACTGTGCCGAAAAAGCGCTGATTAATATTGCAAAAGCGACAAAAAACAAAGAAATGATAGTTTTCGCAGGCTGTCCGCTCCGCATGGAAGGTAAGTTATATAACTGCACAGCAGGACTTTATAATGGGGAAATAATATGTGTTATTCCGAAATCAAATATTCCCGATTACGGCGAGTTCTGTGAAAGCAGATATTTTGCTTTGCCACAGGAAGATAGCGGTGAAATAAAAATAGGCGAAAAAACATATCCTTTTGGCACAAAGCTTCTTCTGAGCTGCCGCCAGATACCGGATTTATGTATTTCAGCCGAAATATGTGAGGATTTATGGGCGGCTGACTCACCTGCGGTAAAACATAGCCTGGCGGGTGCCACGGTAATAGTAAATCCTGCCGCAAGCAGCGAAAGCGCGGCAAAAAGCGATTACAGAAGAGATTTAGTTAAAATTCAGTCAGCAAAACTTATATCCTCTTATATCTTCGCCGGTGCAGGTGAGGGCGAGTCAACTACGGACCTCGTATTTGCAGGACATCGCATTATAGCTGAAAACGGTAGTATTCTTGCAGAAGGCGAAATGTTTGAAAATGCTGTTACGACAGCGGTTATTGATGTAAGCAGTCTTGCCGGCGAGCGACGCAGATTAGGATTTGTGCAGAAACGTGACGGATATAAGGTTATAGAATTTTCAATGAAACCGGAAGAAACGGATATCGGCGGACAAGTTTCGTCAATGCCGTTTATTCCCTCAGACAAAGAACAGCTTGGCAGAAGATGTCGGGAAATATTGAATATCCAGGTAAACGGACTTAAAAAGCGTCTTAAGCATACAAATGCAAAAACGGCGGTAATCGGTGTTTCGGGTGGTCTTGATTCCTGTCTTGCACTTCTTGTTACAGCATTTGCGGTTGACAGTCTCGGGCTGGGCAGAGATATGATAAAAGCTATAACAATGCCTTGTTTCGGCACGACAGACAGAACAAAATCAAATGCGGTGCGGCTTTGCGAGGAGCTTGATATTCTTTGCGAGACTATAGATATTTTTGATAGTGTTACCACACATCTTAAAGAAATCGGACACGATATAAACGAAACGGATGTAGTGTATGAAAATGCACAGGCAAGACAGCGGACGATGGTGCTTATGGATATTGCAAACAAGACGGGCGGTATGGTAATAGGTACGGGAGATTTATCAGAGCTGGCGCTCGGCTGGGCTACCTATAACGGTGACCATATGTCTATGTACGGAGTAAATTCGTCTGTACCTAAAACGCTTGTACGTCATCTTACAAAATACTGTGCCGATACTACGGAAAATGAAGCCCTGCAGGCAGTTCTTTATGATATTCTCGATACGCCTGTAAGTCCTGAACTGCTGCCGGCACAATATGGTGATATATCCCAGAGAACAGAGGATATAGTAGGACCCTACGAGTTGCACGATTTCTATCTCTATTACGGAATAAGATGGGGATTTTCTCCCGAAAAGGTGTACCGTATGGCGTGCTCTGCATTTGAAGGTATATACTACAGCGATACAATCCTGAAATGGCTTGAAAATTTTTACAGGAGATTTTTCTCGCAGCAGTTCAAACGCTCGTGTATGCCTGACGGTCCGAAAACAGGCACATTGACGCTATCACCGAGAGGCGACTGGCGTATGCCGAGCGATGCCTGCTCAGCGGTATGGATGGAAGAAATAAAAAAGCTTAAAAAATAACAAAGTCGGGACACTTTTAAAAGTGTCCCGAACTAAAGCTGCTCCGATTAGTCGTTACAGCAACAGCAAAGAATGATAAGTATGATGATTATCCAGAGTAAGCAGTTGTCGTCTCCACCGAAAATATTATTTAAGCAACACATAAGTTAAACCTCCTGAAATTTTTGTAGGTGCCTTCTGCTGAAGGCTATCCTCACTATCATAGTATTCAGTAAATTAAAAATGGTGACGAAAAAATATAAATACATAAAATATACAAAAAAACGGAGTGTATCAGAATATTTTCATATAAAATATTAATGGAAATCGGGTTAAAAAAATGGTAGAATATAAATATAAATTAAAGTTATGAAAGGATAGGTATAAAATATGAAAGCGGTTATTACGGTAATAGGAAACGATACAATGGGGATTATAGCAAAAACAAGTGTTTTTCTGGCTGACAGAAACATAAATATTCTTGATATATCCCAGACAATAATGCAGGATTTGTTCACGATGATAATGCTGGTTGACATGGAAAAATCCACAGTAAGCTTTGACGAGGTAAGAAACGGACTTAACGTAATTGCTGAAGAAATAGGCGTTACTATTACAGTTCAGCACGATGAAATATTCAGATCAATGCACAGAATATAAGATTTATTCGGGCAGGAAGGTGAGAATATGATTAATACACACGAAATAATGGAAACCATAAATATGATTTCCAACGAACATCTTGACATACGTACTATAACAATGGGAATATCCCTGCTTGATTGTGCTTCTGAGGATATTGACAGGGTTTGTGAAAAAATTTATGATAAAATTACTACCCGGGCAGAAAAGCTTGTGAAAACAGGTGAAGATATTGAAAAAGAGCTCGGTATACCTATAATCAACAAAAGAATATCGGTAACTCCCATATCTATGGTTGCTGCTGCGGCAAAAGGTGATTATGTGAAAATAGCACATACTCTCGAGAAAGCGGCAAATACTGTTGGCGTCAACTTTTTGGGCGGATATTCCGCATTGGTACATAAAGGATATACAGAAAGCGATATGCGTCTTATAAAATCAATACCGCAGGCACTTGCCGAAACTACAAAGATATGTTCTTCCGTAAATATCGGTACCACAAAAGCGGGAATAAATATGGACGCTGTAGCACAGATGGGCCATATCATAAAAGAATGTGCCGAGCTTACCAAAGATAACGGAGCAATGGCGTGTGCAAAACTTGTGGTATTCTGTAATGCGGTTGAGGACAACCCCTTTATGGCAGGCGCGTTTTTAGGTACAGGTGAGCCTGAATGTGTTATAAATGTAGGCGTAAGCGGACCCGGAGTTGTTCATAGTGCAATTAAAAAATTAGGAACAGAAGCTAATCTGGGTCAGATTGCAGAAGAAATAAAGAAAACTGCATTCAAGATTACAAGAATGGGTCAGCTTGTTGCATCAGAAGCCTCAAAAAGACTGGACGTACCGTTCGGTATTGTGGATTTATCCCTTGCACCTACACCGGCAATAGGCGACAGCGTTGCTCATATACTTGAAGAAATGGGACTTGAGCGTTGCGGTACACACGGTACTACAGCGGCACTTGCAATGCTTAATGATGCTGTTAAAAAAGGCGGTGTAATGGCAAGCTCTTATGTAGGCGGACTGTCAGGTGCATTTATTCCTGTCAGCGAAGATGCCGGTATGATAGCGGCGGCACAGTGCGGAGCTCTTACTCTTGATAAGCTTGAAGCGATGACCTGTGTATGTTCGGTAGGACTTGATATGATAGCAGTACCGGGTGACACCTCGGCAGAAACCATTTCAGCAATAATTGCAGATGAAGCGGCAATCGGAATGGTAAATACAAAAACAACAGCAGTAAGAATAATACCCGCACCGGGTACAAAAGTAGGCGATATAGTTGAATTTGGCGGACTTTTAGGTTCAGGACCGGTAATGCCTGTTCACGAATTCGGCAGCAGCCTGTTTATAAATAGAGGCGGACGTATACCTGCACCGATACACAGCTTGAAAAACTAATAAAAGGCGGCGAGTAATATGGCTGGATATTTTAAAAGCTATGACATCAGAGGCAAATATAAAATTGATTTTGATGAGAAGGACGCATATAAAATAGGTTATTTTCTGCCAAAACTTCTTAAAACCGATAAAATTCTTGTTGGCAGAGACGGCAGAGTGTCATCTCCTTCGCTGTATGCCGCGCTTTGTGACGGTATCACAGACAGCGGTGCTGATGTTATAAGCATAGGTATTGCCACAACTCCTATGGTGTATTATTTTACGGAAAAGCTGGGAGTAGATGGCTCGGTACAGATTACAGCGTCTCATAACTCAAAAGAATATAACGGATTTAAAATATCAAAAACTCACGCCCGACCGGTAGGCTATACAAGCGGACTGGCGGAGCTTGAGGAATATGTAAATAATTATCCCATAATTATAGCCGATAAAAAAGGCAAGGTTGAAGATATAAATGTAAAATCGGAATATATCACATTTATGAAACAACGCCTTGTGGATTTTTCGGCAGTAAAAGCCGTAATTGACTGCTCAAACGGTGCCACTTGCGCTATAGCAAGAGAAATTTTCGGCGAAAATGCAATATATATAAACGATACTCTTGACGGTACTTTCCCGGCACATCCGCCAAATCCGCTGGAAGAAGAAAATACACGTCAGCTGAAAGAGGCGGTAATTAAAAACAAAGCTGATATAGGAATAATTTTTGACGGTGACGGAGACCGTGTTGTGTTTGTAGACGAAACCGGGAAATTTATTTCTCCCGACCTTATAACCGCTGTGCTTGCAAAAGTATGTATGAAAAACGATGAAACCGTAATTTATGATATA
>JAZOTK010000118.1:0-3067 GCA_045657605.1 Clostridia bacterium | reverse complement strand
TCATTTTAGTTAGTCTCCGTTCCGCCGCACCGCGGCATACAATTTATAACGTACGTGGAAAAGAAGTGGCGGCTATTGCTGCTTAGAAGCTAAGGGGGGTTCCAAAATTTCAATTTGGGTAACCGAACTTATGCAACTTGTTGTAGAGCGGTGCCGTACAAAGGTACTGCCCCGAGCAAGAAGCAGTGATATGTGCCGCTTGTTTTTCACGTTACCTCTCCCTTTTAGTCATTATCCGGTTCGTGCAGATTCCTTGCCTTTTCCACGAACAGATGACCGTCAAGATGTTCTATCTCGTGACAAAAAGCTCTTGCTTTAAGTCCTGTACCTGATACGGTAAATTCATTACCGTTTCTGTCCTGCGCCTTTACCTTAACATAATTCGGGCGAAGCACATCACCGAATTTTCGCGGTACACTCAGGCACCCTTCCTGACCGTCCTGCTCACCCGAGGTTTCGATTATTTCAGGATTTATAAGCTCTATCAGCTCGTCATCTATCAATATTATCGCTACTCTGCGGAGTATTCCCACCTGTATTGCCGCAAGCCCTACGCCGTTGGCGTTTTCAAGTGTTTCAAGCATATCATCAAGCAGGTCGTGGAGTCTGTCGTCAAATTTCTCCACTTTTCTGCATTTTTTGTTTAATAATTCATCGCCTATCGTAACTATTTTTCTGAGTGCCATAAAGTTTCTCCTTTTCCTATAAAACTGCAACGGGATTTATAACTATATCCGTTTTCACCTTTTTATAAAGCTTGCTTTCTTCTTTAAGCTTTTCAAGTATATCCAGCATTTTTTCCCCGCCCGAGAATTTTATGAGTATTCTGTAGCGGTAGCTGTTTTTGATTTTTTCAATCGGCGCCGGAGCAGGTCCGTACATTTCACGGCATACCCCTGCATTTTTTTCAAATTCTTCTATCAAAGCAGCCGCACTTTTTTTAGCGGCATCCTCTGCCGCCGCAGCATCCTCTGATGAAAATATTATATTAACAAGCTTTACAAACGGAGGGTTGCCCAGCATATATCTCATTTTTATCTCCTGCCCGTAAAACTCCTCATAGTCTTGTTTTTCAGCCATTTTTATAATTTCGCTTGCGGGAGAATAGGTCTGTATTACAGCCCTTCCCGGTTTACTGCCTCTGCCTGCTCTGCCGCAGACCTGTGTCAGCTGTGAGAAGGCATATTCTGCCGCTCTGAAATCGTTTCGGTTTAAAAGTATATCCGCAGACAAAACGCCGACGAGTGTTACATTGGGGAAATCAAGCCCTTTTGTAACCATCTGCGTACCAAGCAAAACGTTTATATTTTCGTCACGGAACTGTTTGAAAATTCTGCGATGCGACAGCTTTTGCGAAGTAGTATCCGCATCCATCCGAAGTACCGTAATTCCGGGGAAAAGCTTTTTAAGTTCTTCCTCCGCGCGCTGAGTACCCGTTCCGAAATATTTTATATAAACACTCTCACATTCGGGACATACCGTGATATTTTTCATTTTATATCCGCAATAATGACAGCTTAGCATATCCCCTTTGGAATGATAGGTCATAGTCACGCTGCAATGCGGACATTTCACCGTATATCCGCAGCTGCGACAGGATACAAAACTCGAATAACCGCGGCGGTTTAAAAACAGAATTGTCTGTTCGCCGTTTTTCAGGTTCTCATAAATTTCCTCCGCCAGCTTTTTGCTGATTACGGTGCGGTTTCCGTTTGCAAATTCCGCCGCCATATCAACGGTTTCTACAATCGGAAGCTGTGCATTATTATGTCTGTTTTTCAGTTTCAGAAGCTTATATCTGCCGCTTTCGGCATTAAAATAAGTTTCTACCGACGGTGTTGCCGATGCAAATATAACCGCCGAATTATATTGTTTACCTCTCATCAGTGCAATATTTTTAGCACTGTATCTTGGAGAGGATTCAGATTTATACGAGGTTTCGTGTTCCTCGTCTACTACAATCAGTCCTACGTTATCAAACGGTGCAAATATTGCTGATCTTGCACCTACAACAAGCTTTACCTCGCCTGCTTTTATTTTTCGCCATTGGTCAAATCTCTCGCCCATGGAAAGTCCGCTGTGAAGCAGGGCTATATCCTCGCCAAACCGTGATACAAACCGTTCCGTCATCTGCGGCGTAAGTGCAATTTCGGGTACGAGTATGATTACGTTTCTGCCGTTTTCAAGACATTTTTCCGCCGCCTGCAGAAAAACCTCGGTTTTACCGCTTCCCGTTACTCCGTGGAGTAAAAACGGTGAAAATTTTCCGCTTTCCATTCCGCTGAAAATCTCAGAAAGTGCCTTTTTCTGCTCCGCTGTCGGCGTCATACTTACGCTTCTTTTCCCCTCACCTGTCACAGGCGTTCTGTAGACGGTTTCTGTTTCTATTTCTATATATCCTCTTTTTTCCAGAACGTCAAGCGAAGACGGCGAGCATTCCGCCATAGAAAACACATCTGATACGGGAAGCCGTTCGTGCTCGGCAATTATTTCAAATGCCACAGCTGCTGTTTTGGCGTTCTTCCTGAGCTCCGCCAACGCTTCACCCGGATTCTCACAGGTAAGTACAGCAAATTTTCTTGTTTTTTCCTTACTCTGTCCTACAAGGACCTCTCTTATTTCAATAATATTCTTTTTTGCAAGTGCGGGTATCGCTGATGTGTTTTTCAGCCCGCACATTTTTTTTAAATCATTTATTTCTATTTCCGATTTTGCCACTAAAAGTGTATCAACAACCATTTTTTGTTGCTGTGTCAGAATTTTGGGAATATTACCACTTAGCCTTACTCTGCGTTCAAATTTTGTTTTGATGTTCGGCGGAAGAAGCAGTCTTACCGCCTCCGACATAGGACAAAGGCAGGTTTTCTTTATATATCTTGCAAGTTCAATGGCATACTCTGATAGTACAGGAGTTTCATCAATCGGCCTTATTATCTCTTTAAGCTCGTCTACTTCGGGTTTTTCTGCAAAACCCGTTACATAACCAATCTGCTTTAAATTTGCATTGCCAAAAGGAACCTCTACTCTCATTCCGACTTTGATATTCTCACCCGCCAGATAGTGAAAG
>JAZOTK010000117.1:0-4078 GCA_045657605.1 Clostridia bacterium | reverse complement strand
ATTCCAAACCACAATAATCAACACTGCAATTTTCAGAACCTTCATGGCTTTTTTCTCCTTCCATCTTCCCCATTCGACATAATTCGACTCGTGTCAAGTCAGGGGTAAAAATTTTATCATTTATATAACAAACGTAAAATCAGTGAACGATTCAGATGCTTACTTTTCAGCTAAATTTTGAACTACGTTCAAAGCTAAATTATTCCGCTTCGCTCCATAGCTAAATTGTTTTTTCAAAACAGCTAAATTAAATTCGCCTTTTAGCTGACCGCAGGTCAATTTAGCGTACGCAGTACATTTAGCTGATCTTGCTCAATTTAGCTCGCGATAGCGAATTTAGCTGAATAGATTTAACTTAAATCTATTCTACCACAATTCACCCTTGTTGTCAACTTTAAAAACCTGATTGTTTGTAGGTTTTGACGGTTTACTTTTTTATTTTATTATGATATACTGTTGATATATAAATTTAAAGGACTGATTTTATGATTAAAAAGGCTTTGCTTTTTCTTAAAAAAGATATTGTACTTACCGTATCTGCCGCTTTGGCGGTTGTTTCGTGTTTTTTTGTTATTCCCTCGCCCCAGTATTTCGGGTATATAGATTACCGCGTGCTGGCGCTTCTGCTTTCGCTTATGCTTGTTGTGGCGGGGCTTGGCAGTGCGGGGATTTCTGATTTTATTGCAAACAAGCTTATAAAATACGCTAAAACTGCCCGCTCGCTTGCGGCTGTGCTTGTGTTTTTATGTTTCTTCTCGTCAATGCTGATTACAAACGATGTGGCTCTTATTACCTTTGTGCCGCTTGCGATTATGTTACTTGGCAGGTATAATAAACTCCTGATACCCGTTATCGTTTTGCAGACGGTTGCCGCTAACCTCGGCAGTATGCTCACACCGCTCGGAAATCCGCAGAACCTTTATCTGTATTCCGTTTCTATGATGAGTATAACGGATTTTCTTAAAATAACCCTGCCGTATACCTTCGTTTCTTTTATCCTGCTTGCGGTATCGCTGTTTTTCATAAAACCCGAGAAACTGTCTTCCGAAGTAGAAACTCCTGCTATACATAAAGCTGATGCTTCCCTTTGGGTTGTGATGTTTATAGTATGCATACTTGCCGTACTGCGAACTCTGCATTATGCTATAGCTCTTGTGCTTGTTATCCTTGCCGCACTTTTGCGGAATAAAAAGCTTCTTGCCACCGCTGATTACGGACTTCTTTTTACTTTTGTATTTTTCTTTATCTTTGTCGGTAATATAAAAAATATTCCCGAGATAAGCGGTTTTTTATCACAGCTTACCTCAGGATATGAATGTGATATGGGAATAGTGCTCAGTCAGGTTATAAGCAATGTTCCTGCGGCTATGCTTCTTTCGGGATTTACCGGAAATTACTCCGCACTTTTAGTTGGTGTGAATTTAGGCGGTCTGGGTACGCTTATCGCTTCTATGGCGAGCCTTATTTCATATAAGCTGTACTGCAAGACCCCCTGCGCCGAAAAAGGCAGGTTTTTAGCCTTCTTTACCGCAGTTAACATAATTTATCTTGTGATATTGAGGATTTTCTGTGTTTTGCAATAACGCAGTTAAGCTCTGCTCCTGCTACGATAATCATACCTGTGGCATAAAGCCATATAAGCAGCAGGAAAACCGCACCGATTGAGCCGTAGAGTACCGAATATTTAAGTCCTACGTTTACATAAATGCTGAACCCTAAAGACAGCAGGGCAAATCCAACAACACAGAATGCCGCTCCCGGAAATACCGTTTTCAGCGGTATTTTTTTATTTGGCATCAGATAGTAAATGAGCGCCATAGCGATAAATACGGCTACTGCGAAAACTGCCCATTTTACTATTAAAAGACTGCTGAGAAAATCGGGGGTTACGCCAAACCGCGAGAATATATTCGCCAGAAAGCCTTTGCTGATTACTGTTGTAAGTATTATGAGTATAATCGTAACACCGAAGCACGCCACAAACAGCATTGCCCGAAAAATGCTCGTAAAAAAGCCTCTCTGTTCGGTTATTTCATAAGCGAGGTTAATAGCTTTTTCCATTGACCGCACTATTCGTGATGCTGAATAAATGAGCATCACCGTACCTAAAGACAAAAGTCCCGTATGACTTGTTTCTGAGATAATATTTATATATTCAAATATAAATTCTGCTATATTTGCAGGAAATATCAGACTGATATATTCAGTTATTTCGTCATAGGAAAAGTTAAGTATTGTTATCAGTTTATTTATATACACTATAAACGGAAAAAGGGATAACAGCGAAAAATAAGAAAGCTGAGCTCCGAGCTGACCTATATCGTGGTCGATACACCGTTTCACAAGATTTTTTATTATTTTCGTCATAAGGCTACTCCTTTATTATTTTCTGATTGCATTTATTATTGCGAGAACTGACACGCCTACATCGGCGAAAACGGCTGCCCACATTGTGGTAATTCCCATTGCTCCGAGCAGTAGAATTATCAGTTTTATTCCGAGTGCAAAATATATGTTTTCATATACTCTCATCAAGGTTTTTTTCGATATTTCAATCAGTCTGACCGCTTTTTGCGGGTCGTCTCCCACAAACACTATATCTGCAGTTTCAATCGCTATATCCGAGCCCGAGGTGCCCATTGCAACGCCTATATCTGCCGTTGCGATGACAGGTGCATCGTTTATACCGTCGCCCACGAACATAACTGCACCGTCTTTTTTAAGGGTTTGACAAAGCTCTGCCTTATCGGCGGGCATAAGCGAAAAATAGCTTTCGTCTGCCTCTGTGGCTTTTATGACAGGCTCTGCCGACTGTTTATTATCGCCCGTAAGAAGGGCAACCTTTTTTACACCGATTTTTTTAAGTTTTTTTGCGATACCGAGGCTTTCTTCCTTTACGGTATCAGAGAGAATTATACTGCCTGCAAATTCACCTTCTACAGCTACAAAAACTGATGTGTTTTCCGTTTCTCTGCAAGAGACCCCTATCTCCTGCATAAGCTTCAAGCTGCCGACATACAGCTTTTTGCCCGAAATACTGCACACAGCGCCTTTGCCTGCTATCTCGGTAAAATCGTTTATTTCATACAGCTCACCCTGATATGATTTTGTAATTGCTTTTGCAACGGGATGGTTTGACATTGCCTCACAGCTTGCCGCAAGACTGAGCAGTTCTTCTTTTTTAGTTCCGTTTGCGGGCAGAATATCAATAACAGAAAACTCGCCTTTTGTAAGCGTTCCCGTTTTATCAAAGGCTACTGTTTCTATGCCTGCCGCTTTTTCAAGACAGCCGCTTCCTTTTACGAGTATACCTTCCTTTGCGGCTTTGCCGATACCGCTGAAAAAGCTGAGCGGTACGGAAATGACAAGCGCGCAGGGGCACGAGATTACAAGAAACTGGAGTGCCCTGTATACCCACCTTGATACATCTCCCGTAATCGCAGACCCTGCTACTGCCAGGAGCAGAGCCGCAATCACCACTATCGGTGTATAATATCTTGAAAGTGTTGTTATAAATTTTTCTTTTTCCGATTTGTTTTCAGTAGCTGAAAGTACCATTTCCGTAATACGCGATACCGTACTTTCCTCAAACGGTGCGGTTACTTCTATTTTAAGCAACGCGGTAAGATTTATGCTTCCGCTTCTGACGAACGAGTTTTTTTGAGCATAAACGGGCATACTCTCTCCCGTAATCGCTGATGTATCTATTTCTCCGCTACCTTCTGTGATTTTTCCGTCAAGGGATACTCTCTCCCCCGGTTTTACTACCAGAATATCTCCCGTTTTTACCTGATACGGTTTTTTACGTATTATCTCTCCGTTTTCTTCCACAAAAGCATATTCGGGAGTAAGCTCTGTGAGGGCTTTTACCGACCTTCTGCTTTTTCTGACCGCCATAGACTGAAACAGCTCGCCTGTCTGATAAAAAAGCATTACCGCTGCCGCTTCGGGAATTTCTCCTATTAATGCAGCACCTATAGTGGCTATCGACATCAGAAAATTTTCATCAAAAATTCTGCCTTTTAATATGTTTTTTGCGGCTTTTATCAGAATATCATATCCGCTTATAAGATAGGCT
>JAZOTK010000116.1:0-4522 GCA_045657605.1 Clostridia bacterium | reverse complement strand
AAAAGACGCTAAGGATCTTCCCTGGGGCGAAATCGGCGTAGATGTTGTTTTAGAATGTACAGGTTTCTACTGTTCAAAAGACAAGAGCCAGGCTCACATCGATGCAGGTGCTAAGAAAGTTGTTATTTCTGCTCCCGCAGGCAGCGACCTTAAAACTATCGTATTCTCAGTTAACGAAGATACACTTACAGCTGATGATGCAATCATCTCTGCTGCTTCATGTACAACAAACTGTCTCGCTCCTATGGCTAAAGCTCTTAACGACTATGCTCCTATCCAGAGCGGTATCATGTCAACAATTCACGCTTACACAGGCGACCAGATGATTCTTGACGGTCCCCACAGAAAAGGCGATATGAGAAGAGCAAGAGCTGGTGCAGCTAACATCGTTCCTAACTCAACAGGTGCTGCAAAAGCTATCGGTCTTGTTATTCCTGAACTTAACGGCAAACTTATCGGTTCTGCACAGAGAGTTCCGGTTGCTACAGGTTCAACAACAATCCTTACAGCTGTTGTTAAAGGCACAGACGTTACTGTTGACGGTATCAATGCTGCTATGAAAGCTGCTGCAAGCGAATCCTTTGGCTACAACACAGATCCTATCGTATCTTCTGACGTTATCGGTATGAAATACGGTTCACTTTTCGATGCTACACAGACAATGGTATCAAAAGTTGCAGATGATCTTTACGAAGTTCAGGTTGTTTCATGGTATGACAACGAAAACTCTTACACAAGCCAGATGGTAAGAACTATTAAATATTTTGCTGAAATATAATCATATAAAGTGAAATATAAGGGCATATCTCGACACTACCGGGATATGCCCTGTTTTTATATCGGGAGATGAGATAATGAAAAAAGAATTTCTTAAATATTCCGCCGTTACAGCAGGTTTTATCTGTATATCCTTTATACTCGGGCTTGTTTTGCAGCACACATTCAGCAACAGCACGTTTATTCCTGCTATATTTATATTAGGCTCGTTTTTAACCTCGGTATTCACCGGCGGTTATCTGTACGGTATTGCTGCCGCTCTTATAAGCGTTTTTGCTGTAAATTTTGCTTTTACCTTCCCCTATTTCGCATTTGATTTTACAATCCCCGAAAACATAATTTCAGCAATAATTCTGCTCATAATATCTACCGTAACCTGCGGACTTGCAACAAAAATAAAACATCAGGAGCAAATCAAGGAAGAAAGCCAGCGTGAAAGAATGCACGCCAATCTGCTCCGTGCCGTTTCACACGACCTGCGGACACCGCTTACCACTATTTACGGGTCAAGCACCGCACTTCTTGATAACTACGATGAATTCAGCGACAGTCAGAAAAAACAGATGCTTGGCGGTATCAGCGAAGATTCACAATGGCTTGTTCGCATGGTTGAAAATCTTTTATCTATAACGAAACTTGATGCAACCGATGTTAAAATAATAAAATCCGATGCCGTTTTAGAAGAACTGATTGACTCTGTTCTTATAAAATTTTCCAAAAGATACCCGAATCAGAAGGTACATATAGATATCCCCGACGAGCTTGTGATTATTCCGATGGATGCGCTGCTGATTGAGCAGGTAGCTGTAAATATACTTGAAAATGCAGTACAGCATGCCGAAGGAATGACAGAGCTTACGCTTCGGGTATTTATAATATCGGGCAAAGCGGTTTTTGAAATTAAAGATAACGGTAGCGGTATCCCCAAAGAAAAAATGAAACATATTTTTACGGGCTGTTATTCTTCTGATACATCACGGGGTGAGGGTAAAAACAACGCCGGAATCGGTCTTTCCGTATGTGCTTCTATAATAAAAGCCCACGATGGTGACATACGTGCTGAAAATCTTAAAAAAGGCGGATGCATATTCCGTTTTACATTAGATATGGAGGCTTCTGATGAATAACAAATATAAAATCCTTATTATTGAAGATGAAGAAAACATTAACAATCTGTTGTCGGCTTTGCTTGAAACCGGCGGATATATGGTAATTTCGGCAAAAAACTGCTCGGGCGGGCTGACGATGTTTGCATCTCACCTCCCCGACCTTGTGATACTTGATTTAGGTCTGCCCGATGCTGACGGAATGAACTTTTTGCGTGAAATCCGCAAAACCTCAGCTGTGCCTGTAATTGTTCTCTCCGCCCGCAGCGATGAAAGCGATAAAGTTATCGCTCTTGACGCCGGTGCGAACGATTATATTACCAAGCCCTTCGGGTCGGCAGAGCTTGTGGCAAGGGTCCGCTCTGCCCTCAGAAACTCACGCTACAGCTCCGAGGAGGGCAGACTGCCCGGTGGAAAATTCAAATCCGGCGGACTTGTGATTGACTATGATTCCCGCCGTGTTTTCATAGATGAAACCGAAATTAAGCTGACTCAGACGGAATATAATATTATAGCACTTTTATCCGAACATTCCGGCAAGGTTATGACCTACGCCGCCATAATAAAAGGAATATGGGGTTATAACGATTTGAACAGTACCAAAAAGCTTCAGGTTAATATGGCAAATATCCGCAAAAAATTCGGTTCAAAACCCGGAAAAAACAATTACATTACAAACGAACTCGGTGTCGGATACCGAATGTGCGACAGAGATAAATAATTTTTTATTTTCTTAGCCGCATCTTAACCGCTTTTATGATATAATTTATATGGTGAAAAAATTATAAATTATATGAGGTGGAAAAATGAATATTTTTGATGTACTCACTCTTATCGGCGGTCTTTGTCTTTTCCTTTTCGGAATGAGCATAATGGGCGATGCGCTTGAACGTCGTGCCGGCGGCAGTCTGAAAAAAATCCTGGCAAAGCTTACTAAAAACAAATTAACCGGATTTATTACAGGTCTCGGTGTTACAGCGATAATTCAAAGCTCATCGGCAACAACTGTTATGGTGGTCGGTTTTGTAAACTCCGGTATAATGTCTCTTAAACAGTCTATAAGCGTTATTATGGGAGCAAATATCGGTACTACCGTTACCGCCTGGATACTCAGCCTCGGCGGTATATCCGGCGATAATATGTTTGTTCAGCTTCTTAAACCCACATCATTTACTCCTGTGCTTGCTCTTATCGGCACAATATTTATGATGTTCGGCAAGTCAAGTCAGAAAAAAGATACCGGCACTATCCTGCTCGGTTTTGCAACCTTGATGTTCGGAATGGATACAATGAGCGGTGCTGTTTCCGGTCTGGCAGATATACCTGCGTTCCAGAATATGTTTATTATGTTTAAAAACCCAATTTTAGGCGTTCTGGTAGGTGCTCTGCTTACTGCGATAATACAGTCAAGCTCAGCGTCAGTAGGTATTCTTCAGGCACTTTCCGCTACGGGTCAGGTTTCTTACGGTGCGGCTGTTCCTATTATTATGGGACAGAATATCGGTACCTGTATAACGGCAATCCTATCTTCTTTCGGTACAAATAAAAATGCCCGCCGTGCGGCAGTAGTGCATTTATCCTTCAATGTTATCGGTACTGTTATCTGGCTCACCGTATTCAGCATAATTTCAGCGATTTTCAAACCTGTTCTGCTGGATGCATCAGCTTCGCATTTCGGCATTGCGGTTGCCCACTCGGCATTTAATATCGGCTGTACCGCACTGCTTCTGCCGATGACATCGCTTCTTGAGAAGCTTGCAATAAAGCTCGTACCCGATACAGCAAAAAAAGAAGAGGTAGCAGAACTCGACGAGAGACTGCTTGCAACTCCTCCCGTTGCACTCCAGCAATGCTGCTATCTTGTGGATGAAATGGCAACTATTTCCGTAACAGCACTCAAAAACGGGCTGAATATGCTCATAAAATATGATTCACAGACAGCAGAGGAAATCAGACAAGCAGAAGCAAAAGCAGACCATTACGAGGATATTTTAGGCACTTATCTCGTAAAACTCAGCAGCTATCAGCTAAGCGACAACGACAGCAGTACGGTATCTGCCCTGCTTAAAGCTATAGGTGATTTTGAAAGAATTTCTGACCACAGCGTTAATATTCTGGAATCTGCCGAAGAACTTCGCAGTAAAGAGATTATTCTTACTCCGGGTGCGGCAAAAGAGCTTGAAACTATGTGCAGTGCCGTTTCTGAAATACTGACCCTGTCTTATACGGCATTTGTGAGAAAGGATATTGATGTAGCATATACTGTCGAGCCCCTTGAGCAGGTTATTGACGGACTGAAAAAGAAAATGAGAAACGAACATATCAAACGTCTTAAAAACGGCGAATGTTCTATTGAAGCCGGTTTTGTATGGGCAGATCTGATAACTGACCTTGAAAGAACAGCCGACCATTGTTCAAATATAGCCGTAGGTATTATCGATTCTCACGAAAATAATATGAATATGCACGAATCAATCAAAAATATGAAGGAAAACACCTATTTTGACGAAAAATATGCTGTGTTTGCCGCAAAATATACAATATAATAATTGTATAAAAATTCCTCCTGCTGCAGATAATTTTATCAGAAGGAGGAATTTTTATATGGATTTTAAGCAATCTGAAACTTTTTTAAATCT
>JAZOTK010000115.1:0-3267 GCA_045657605.1 Clostridia bacterium | reverse complement strand
CTCGCATTCATAAACACCGTGCTCTCTGTAATATTCACGGTAAAGCGCGACAGCCTTCTCCCCTTCCTCACGACTCATACCGTAGCTTTTCATAAAGGTTGTGATAAGAGGCGGTCCGATAAATTCTCTGAGTGAATTTTTATCACCGTGAGCTATTTGCATTTTATCAAGTGCATAAGTGACAGCATTTGTAATCCCGTTAAACGAATTTACCAGCGTGCCATCAAGGTCGAATATAATATTTTCAAATTTCATATTTTTAACCTCCATTCCGCCGCACTGCGGCACAAATTGTAACGCGGAAAAGAAGCGGCGGCTATTGCTGCTTAGAAGCTAAGTGAGGTTCCAAATTTTTAATTTGGGTAACCGAACTTATGCAACTTGTTGTAGAGCGGCGCCGTACAAAGGTACTGCCCCGAGCAAGAAGCGATATGTGCCGCTTATTTTTCACGTTAACCTCCGAAATACCATGTGGAGAACCACATAAGTATATTTTTCATATAAGCCTTTGGAACTTCAAATCCCGAAATAGCAGGATAAAACATTACAAAAAGGAGCACCGTAAGTGTGCAGTATGCACCCATCAGAACGCGGAACTTTTTCGGATTCATTCTCTCTTTAAGCTTTACCGCAACATACGTTACTATCATTATAATGAAAGGAACGGACGTGAAATAATGGTATATAAATACCACACGGCTAACGCCCACCCACGGCAGATACTGTGCAAGATACCCTATTATGATAAACCCCGGCACAGCAAACTTTCTTTCCTTTATCATAAAATACAGCATAGCGGCAGTTGCGGGCAGTGAAACCCACCACAGGGCAGGATTCCCAAAAGCGGATATGCTCGAAACATTTTCTGTTCCCGTAATATTTTTTGAAAAATACCACATCGGTTTGTACATTATCGGCCATTGATACCAGTAAGAGCTGAAAAAGTGTTCGGCATCAAGGTCAGCATGGTAGTCAAACATACCTTTTTGTATTCTGAATATATAGAAAATATCACGGGGTGAGTCCTTTATAAATGCATAAGGGATATATGATACCCAATATATAAGCAAAGGAATTATCACAAAGAATACTATGCAGCTGAGGATAATTCTGACTGCATTTTTGCTAAAATCCGGATAATCGGTTTTGTTTTTGTATCTCATAAAGAAATGTATAAAGAAACAAACTGCAAGCCCTGCTCCGGCGTATATACAGGTCCATTTCGAGGCAACTCCGAGCCCGAAGAAGATACCGCACCACAGCAGGTTTTTCAGCGGTTTTTCTGTCCCGTCGCGGCTGAAATCTGTCTTGCAGTATTTACACATAAACAGAAACATCAGCATAATAAAAAATACTGCATAAGTGTCTATTGTAGCAATTCGGGTCTGCGTAAAATGCATAAAATCAAACATCATCAGAAAAGCGGCAAAAATACCTGCTTTTTCATTTTCAAACACCTCATATGCAAGCAGATACATCAGCCATATCATCACTATACCCAGCAGTGTTCCGATAAATCTCCAGCCGAAGGGCGTCATTCCGAAAATCTGTATTCCTATAGAAATAAGAAGCTTTCCGAGTGGCGGATGTGTCCATTCATAAGGCGTTATGCCGTGAGTATATTCCCAGGCTGTCCGGGCATGGTATATTTCATCGAAATATGTGCCGTTTTTATATGATATATCAAAAGCCGCAAGATGCTGTTCGTCATTTAATCCGTCAAAATGGCAGGTATACGGCAGAATTCTTCCGTATCCGTCAAAAAGTGCTATTTCGTTTATAACCGAAGATGTTTCAGCTGTTACCTTTACAAATCTGGCAAAAGCATTTATATCGGCAGTATGCCAGGCGTAAATTTCAAGATTCTCAATACCTGCAGATTCTGTAAAGTTTATACCGTCAGAGGAAATTTCTGTTTTTACTCCGTACTCTCCGGGTTTTATACCGTTAAACACGGAAAGTCTGTATACCTCTTTTTCTTCGCCCAGATCAAGTATAATTTCTTCACCGCCATGCACCTCATATCCGTTTTGCGGAACAGCAGTATCACCCAGATTAAAAAATGCAACTGCCGCATATATAATACACATTGCAATAACAGGTTTCGGGAAGCTGATCTGCGGTTTCTTCAAGGGTTTCCCCGTTTTAAGGAAATACATCGTCATTAAAACAAATGCTGCGACGCCGATGAGTGACATTACTGCAAACATCGGGTCTGCTGCAGAAATCCATGGGCTTTCTCCCGAAAAATCAAGGCTTAGCACAGCCGAGCTTGCGGTATACACCGCTATGGTAAAGAGTCCGCAAATGATAAGATTCATATTTTTACGGTCAAGCACGTATGCCATCAAAAGAAAGGCAATGGCAGGGAAGAAATATCTCTCGTGCATTTTCGCACTCAGGGTATACATTCCGCCAACAAGAAATGCCGCTGATTTGAAAATACCTGCATTTTCAATATTTTTAAAATATATCAGTCCGCTTAAAATACATATCATTATAATAAACAGCGTTGACCAACTGCCATAGCTTAGTCCCCAGAAGCTGTTATACAGGCTTTCCCCGTTGCCTCCGAAAAGTCCGTACAGGTTCGGTGCATTAAGCGTGGCGTATTCGTATGACCCCAGCGTTTCCCCGTAAAGTCCGAATATCCATAGCGGATTTCCGTTTTTTGAAAAAGGAAGAACAAGTGCAAAGAACAGCATTGCTCCGCAAAGAGAGGAAATCAGTGCTGTTTTTATACCCTTACCGCCATCGGTGCTTATAATATGGGCAATAGTAAAAATATATACAGGGAAAACAATTACAGCCTGCGGTTTTATCAGTAGTGCAAGTGCATAAAGCAACGCCGACTGAATATATGATCTCCTATGAAGTCGGATAAGCGCAAGCAGGATGAACAATGTAAAAACGCTGTCAACCTGTCCCCACATACAGGAATTAAGCCATACCATAGGGTTAAAAACAAAACATAATCCTGCAATAAATCCGGTGCGGCTGTCTTTTTCTGCAAAACGGTATATCAGAATACCGCAAAGTATATCGCAGATGACAGACGGCAGTTTAAGCAATACCATATATACCGGCGAGCCTGTAGATATACCGAAAAGTCTGCTTACTGCGGCAATTACATACAGAACATACAGGTATCCCGGCGGATAATCAGAAAAAACGTCCGGTGAATAAAACCCGGAAAATCCTTCAGTAAATACCCTCTGCGACCATGCCGTAAAGCACGAAATATCCGTGCTGTAGCCGGAAACTGTT
>JAZOTK010000114.1:0-3106 GCA_045657605.1 Clostridia bacterium | reverse complement strand
AAGAGATATGCCATTTTTTCAACATTTTCGCCCGGATTTGCAATTACGTGCGAAACTATGTATTTGCCTTTTTCTTTAGCATACGCCACTCCGGCATCAACAGCTGCTCTTACTGCTGAAACTTCGCCCTCTATCTTTACTATCATAACAAGAGGTGCGGGAACTTTCGGGCTGAGCGGTCTGTTTCTGTCAAGGGCAATTACAGCTACATCAGCGGCTTTTGCGGCTACATCTGCAACACATACCGCTGTAGAAAAACTGTAAACCTCTATCATTCCTAAAGCTTTCATATCCAAACTCCTTAATAATTACTGAAAAGATATTTCCGTCTGTTATACTATATGCAATCCATCAACCAATACACAACGACGCTGTCTTGTAAACGAATGTGCCGCTGTCAGTCCTTCGCCTGTAGGTCCTGCGATTGTGAAGGTTGTATAGCCTTCTCCGCCTGCACCTATTCCTGCGTATGAAGGAGCATTTTTTACAAATATTGTAGTTTCAACTGCTCTTGCAAATGCTGTAAGATTATCAACATTCTTTGAATGTATATGTGCCGAATGGCGGTTACCGTGTTCAGCTCTGCAAGCTTCTTTGATTGCAACTTCTATATTAGGAACTCTTACGATTGCCAGAACAGGCATCATCATTTCAACCTGTACAAACGGATGGTCCGCATCGGTTTCACAGATTACAAGCTTTGCATCTGCATCAATTCCGATTGCTTTAAGGAATTTCTTCGCATCCTTACCAACCCAGTCTTTATTGATATCGTATTTGCCGTTTTTATTTACAAGAATTATATCCTTTAATTTTTCAGCTTCATCTTTGTTTATAAAATAAGCACCGCTTTTAACCATATTATAGATAAGCTCATCTGCTATGTCAGAAAAAGCGAAACATTCTTTTTCAGCTATACAGGGAAGGTTATTGTCAAAACTTGCACCGTTTACAATATCCTTTGCCGCTTTTGCAATATCAGCTGTATTATCAACGATAACAGGGGGATTTCCCGCACCTGCGCCGATAGCCTTTTTACCCGATGACAGCAGAGCTCTTACAACGCCGGGTCCGCCTGTTGCAACAAGCATTCTTACAATAGGAGATTTCATCATTTCGTCTGAACTTTCCTTTGTGGGGTTTGCAACAGTAACAACAAGGTTTTCAGGACCGCCTGCTTCAAGCACTGCGCGGTTTACCAGATCAACCGCATAATTTGCTGTAAGCTTTGCATTGGGATGGGGATTGAACACAACAGCATTACCGCCTGCTATCATACCCATAGAATTACAAATTACAGTTTCACTGGGGTTTGTTGAAGGCGTAATGCTTCCTATTACACCGTAGGGTGCCATTTCAACAAGTGTCATGCCGTTATCACCGGTCATTACGCTAGGTGATAAATCTTCAGTTCCGGGTGTTTTGTTTGCAACAAGCTGATGTTTGATTGTCTTGTCGGTAACGTTTCCCATACCGGTTTCTTCAACACCAAGTTTTGCCATTATTTCAGCTTCCTCAAGTGTCAGTCGGCGAATATTTGAAATCATTTTTTCACGCTGTGCCACCGAATATCCTCTGAACTGTTTATATGCCTTCTCTACTGCCGCCAGCGCATCTGTCATCGAATCAAAAACGCCGAGCTGTTTTCTTTCTGCTGTAACCTTTCCGCTCTGAATATTATTCATAACGGCTTTTACGATTTCCTGTACGTATTTTTCATTTAATTCCATTTTTATTCACCCCGTATATATGTATAATAAATTTACAGTATTGTTGACCAAAGCTTTTTATCAGGATTGGGGATAACAGAACTGTCAAGGAACATTCCGCCATCGCCAACTGTATTTTCAGCACGTTCTATTGCCGCAGTTACTGCCGCAACCTCGCCGGTTATGAGCATATAGGATTTTCCGCACATACCTCTTGCAAGTCGCAGTTCTATAAGCTGAACCTCTGCTGTTTTAGCCGCCATATCTGCCGCAACAATAATAGCTGCCGCCGAATATGTCTCAAGCACTCCGAGCGCATTAGCATTTTCCACTTCGTTTGTACCGTAGATTGCCGGGAATATGCTTTCATCGGGATTACCAAGCACAAAGCTGTCAATAAGCTCTGCTCCGTAGCGGGTCTTTGCCGCATCTACAGACGCTCTTACAGCACTGAGGTCTCCCTTTACAATTATTATGTATTTGCCCGGACATACAACCTGAGCTTCTATAATATCAATCTCAGCGGTTTTTATCATCAGATCCGCCGCTTTGATACCGGTTGATACCGTTTTGTATTCTGTCATTCCGATTGCTTTACTCATTTAGGATTATCCTTCCTGATTTTTAATCATAATATATCGCTCGTTTGCTTCAACGACCTCACCGCAAACCGAGGAATGTACATTCAGACTGAGCCCTTTTCCTGCTCTGCCGATAACCTGTCCTTTTTCTACTCTCTCGCCTTTTTCTACAACAGCTGTTGCCGGTGCGCCTATATGGCTGTTTAAAGGAATTTTTACTGTCTTTGCCGCTACCGGTTTTTCGTCAAGTCCTGCCGGCACATCATATTTCGTCAGTCCGAGTCTTGAAATAAGACGTTTCATCGGCACTTTCCTGTACGCACGTTTAGGCGAAACATCTCCGTATTCAGCGTCCTGCGGAATCGGTATTCCTTGTTTCCTCATTTCATTCTTAAATGTAGTAATAAGAGTTTTTGGTGCTAAATTCTGTCCGCAGGCATACATTTCACAAAGTCCGCATCCCGAACAGAACATAGTTCCCATATAAATCTTTTTATCTTTTGCATCTCCGCTTGTAGCCACGCGCATAAATTCGCTCGGCTCAATAGGGTGTCCGAGCAGGTTTCTCGGACATAAATCCGTACACATCCTGCACTGACAGCAGGCACTCATGGCACGTTTCATATCTATAGTAATTTTTGTTGTTTTCTTATTTATAACATAGTGATCTTTTGGCATCACAAGTATAGCGTTTGTGGTTTTTCCCACTACTGCACTTGGCGTTGCAATAAAGCCGGTCATAGGACCTCCGCATATTATGGCATACTCCCCTGCAGTTGCCCCTCCTGCCTGTTTTATCAATTCAGAAAAGGGCGT
>JAZOTK010000113.1:0-2835 GCA_045657605.1 Clostridia bacterium | reverse complement strand
CTGCGAAAGCATCACACGCAGATGCGGCAGAAAAATTGATATTAAGTATATTCTTGATATAAGAGATTTTGACGACCATCCCGAAAAAAATCTGTTTACAAAAGATTTTGAACAAATTTTAGCCGACAGCGAGGTAGATATTGTTGCCGAAGTCATAGGCGGTCTTAAGCCTGCATATGATTTTACAAAGCGCTCTCTGCTCGCCGGTAAAAGTGTTGTAACCTCTAATAAAGAGCTTGTTGCGACTCATGGTAGTGAGCTTCTGCAGATTGCTGCAGATAAAGGCGTAAGCTACCTGTTTGAAGCAAGCGTAGGTGGCGGGATTCCTATAATAAGACCTCTCCGCCAGTGTCTTGCGGCAAATGAAATAACCGAAATTATGGGTATTTTAAACGGTACCACAAACTATATCCTCACACAGATGGTAAAGGAAGGCAGAGACTTTTCCGATGCTCTTGCCGATGCACAGGCAAAAGGCTATGCCGAATCCGACCCTACTGCCGATATCGAAGGACACGATGCCTGCCGTAAGATTGCAATTCTTTCTTCTCTTGCATACGGCAAACAGGTTGACTGCTCAAAAATTCAGACCGAAGGTATCAGCAAACTCAGTCTTACAGATGTTGCCTATGCTGACAAACTCGGTTATGTAATAAAGCTTATCGGTTACAGCAGACGTTGCGAAGATAAGGTTTGTGTTTTCGTAAGTCCTATGCTTATTGCTAAAGACAACCCCCTCGCCGGAGTTGACGATGTATTTAATGCAATTATGGTAAAAGGTAATGCAATCGGCGATGCAATGTTTTACGGCAGAGGAGCAGGAAAGCTTCCTACCGCAAGTGCAGTTGTTGCAGATATAATCGACATAGCTGCAAACGGTCAGAAAAATCCCCTGCTATGGGCTGATAGCGGCGAAGATTATATAATTGATATAAACGAAAATACCGAATCATGGTTTATACGTGCTGCGTCCTCTGATAAAGATGCAGTTTCAGATATATTCCCCAGCACATCTTTTGTAAGCGAAGGCGATGAAATTGCTTTCATTACACCTTCACTTCCTGCAGGAGAGCTTGCCGAAAAATTATCGGGCATAGCGCTCATCAGCCGGATTAAGGTAAACATCTGATACAGATATAAAATGAAATAAACAGCCCCGACGGGCGGAAACGGAGAGTAATATGGCTTTAATAGTACAGAAATTCGGCGGCAGTTCTGTTGCTGACGCCAAGAAATTGTTTAATGTGGCAAACAGAATAATTGATACCTACAAAGAAGGAAATCAGGTAGTTGTAGTTGTATCCGCACAGGGTGACACAACTGACGACCTCATTGAAAAAGCTCAGGAAATAAATCCGAATGCTTCAAAAAGAGAAATGGATATGCTCCTTTCTACAGGCGAACAGATTACAATATCCCTTCTCGCTATGGCGATTGAAAAACTTGGTTATCCCGTAATCTCGCTTACCGGCTGGCAGGTAGGTATGATGACCGATACAAATTACAGCAATTCAAGAATACGTAAAGTAACAGGCGAACGTCTTCAGATGGAGCTGGACAAAAACAGAATAGTTATCGTGGCAGGGTTCCAGGGTATAAATAAATATGATGATATCTCAACCCTCGGACGAGGCGGTAGTGATACAACTGCCGTTGCTCTCGCAGCAGCTCTTAAAGCAGACCTTTGCGAAATATACACAGACCTTGACGGTGTATACACCGCTGACCCGAGATTTGTTAAAAGCGCAAAGAAACTTGACGAAGTATCCTATGATGAGATGCTCGAGCTGGCAAGTCTGGGTGCAAACGTTCTGCATAACAGATCTGTTGAAATGGCAAAAAAATATAATGTAAATTTAGCTGTAAAATCAAGCTTTGAAAAAGTAGAAGGTACTTATGTTAGGGAGGTATGTAAAATGGAAAAAATGTTAATAAAAGGCGCGGCAAGAGATAATGATGTTGCAAGAATTTCACTTGTAGGTATAAAGAACACACCGGGAATGGCATTCAGAGTTTTCTCTCTGCTTTCAAAAAATAAAATAAACGTAGATATAATTCTCCAGTCAATCGGCAGAGCTGATACAAAAGACATCAGCTTTACAGTAACCGAAAATAACCTGGCAAAAGCCGTTGAAATCCTTGAATCTCAAAAAGAATATATCGGTTTTGAAGAACTCCATTACAGAACAGACGTATCAAAGGTTTCAATCGTAGGCGCCGGTATGGTAAACAACCCGGGCGTTGCTGCAACAATGTTTGAAGCCCTTGCGGAAGCAAACATCAACATTCATATGATTTCTACATCAGAAATTAAAGTTTCTGTACTGATAGACCAGAAAGACGCCGAACGCGCAGTTGTTGCAATCCACGATAAATTCAATCTGTAATAAAAAGGGGCTGTTGAAAGTATTTCAACAGCCCCTTATAAATTAAAACCTGCGGTGCATTATGTTTCGCACATTGTACATAAGGCTTGAACGATGTAGCCGGTGTGCCACTGGCTACAAATGAATAATTAATAATGAATGATGAATAATTTCGGCCTTAAATTGCTAAAAGCGATTTTCTTCATTAATTTTTCATTATTCATTA
Source organism: Clostridia bacterium (assembly GCA_045657605.1). Lineage (GTDB taxonomy): Bacteria > Bacillota > Clostridia > RUG12999 > RUG12999 > JAZOTK01. The sequence continues at coordinate 243 of JAZOTK010000113.1, read as the reverse complement.
TTCATCAGCGTAGCGACTTCATTATTCATTACGTTTTGTACATTGTGCAAAACGATTAGACGATGTAGCCGGTGTGCCATTTATTGTAGGCTGCAGCCTTCAGGATGTATCGAAAGCGGCTTATCGGAAACCGCCGAACCCTACGTGCAATTTATGGTGACAGCCAATTCATGCAAGCGACAGCAAGCCTATCTATTCCCCCATAAAAACGCAACCCCCGTTTCCGGAATCGGAAACGGGGGT
>JAZOTK010000112.1:0-4040 GCA_045657605.1 Clostridia bacterium | reverse complement strand
ATTATGGAAGTAACTACTAAAACAAAATCAGGGTTGCGAAACAACAAATGGACAAGAGCTGCTATTCCTGCGCTTCTTCTTCATTGCAGTATCGGAACCGTGTACTGCTGGTCAATTTTCAGCCAGGAAATCGCCGATTATATCGGTTTTACGAAAGGTGCAACCGAATGGGCTTTCAGCCTTGCAATTTTCTTTTTAGGAATGTCGGCGGCATTTTTAGGAAATATCGTTGAAAGAGATATTCATAAATCATCACTTATTTCGGCAATCTGCTTTGCCCTTGGTATGGCAGGTACAGGCGGATTTATTTATTACGGCGGTATGAACCCCGGAAATCCTGTCGCACTTATAGGTATTTACATATGCTACGGTCTTATTATGGGTATCGGTCTTGGTACAGGTTATCTGTCGCCCGTAAAAACCCTTATGCTCTGGTTCAGCGACCGCAAGGGGCTGGCAACCGGTCTGGCTGTGGCAGGGTTTGGTGCCGCAAAAGCAATCGCAAGTCCCATAATGCAGTGGATGCTCGAAGGGCTTGGTAATGGCGGAATTTATAAAATGTTCCTTATTCTTGCTGCTGTTTATTTTGTAATGATGTTTGTCGGCTTCCTTCTTCTGAAAAAGCCCGATGACTGGCACGAACCCCAGACAGCATCAGAATCAAAAAGCATAATGTCCGTACTTAAAACAAGACCTCTTAAAAACTACATAGGCATCTGGCTGATGTTCTATATTAATATTACCTGCGGACTCGCGCTGCTGTCACAAGAGAAAGCCATTGTAAAATGTCTCGGTCTTGCAGGATTTGTAGGTATTATATCTACTATTACTGCAATTTTCAACGCCGGCGGTCGTCTTTTATTCTCTGCATGTGCTGATACAATGAAGGACAGAAATACAGTTTACAAACTGATATTCGCCCTGTCCATCGGTTTTACCGCGCTGGTAATTTTAACCGGCGGTATATCGGGCGGTTACGGAAACCCTCTGCTTATCACTCTTGTTCTGATACTTATAATGTTTGTCAATGCCGGCTACGGCGGAGGTTTTTCAAATGTTCCCACACTCCTCTCCGACCATTATGGTATGAGTAATATCAGTGCAATTCACGGAATAACCCTGTCTGCCTGGGGATTTGCCGGACTGACAGGAAATCAGCTTGCAAGCTGGATTGTAAACCATTTTGGTAATCCCGTTGAAATTGCCGGAAATATAGTAAATCCCACCGGATACCAGACAGTGCTTTATGTGACTCTCTTCCTCTATATAGTTGCACTGCTTCTTAGTATGATATTTGTAAAAAAGCCTATTCAAAATAAAGATAATTAAAAAAAGCAGCTCTCCCAAACAGGAGGGCTGCTTTTTGCAATCGGTCAGATATTGTTGTCCTATAAAAAAACACCTCCGGTAATACCGGAGGTGCTGGAGCTGACGATCGGACTTGAACCGACGACCTACGCCTTACCAAGGCGTTGCGCTACCTGCTGTGCCACGTCAGCATATTTGTCAACTTACTTATTATAACATACCATGCCGGTTTTGTCAATAGGTGAAATGAAAAATTTTTCAGAAAATTTTTATCAGCTCTTGACCCGGGCATAATAATTTGTTATAATATATATGTATAATTATAAATTGAGGAAAATTCTTTTAAAACGCCAAAGAAACGGAGATTAAAATGGAAGAAGAAAAAAAAGAACGTGCCCTGCTTGTAGGGATAGAAACTGACCGCAAAGGAGTGCTTTATTCCAACGAAGCTACCTTAGATGAGCTTGAGGAACTGGCTAAAACTGCCGGTGCCGAAACGATAGCCCGGGTGCTTCAGCCAAAAGAAGCTCCCGATGTGGCAACCTATGTCGGCAGCGGTAAGCTTTTGGAAATTACCGAATTTTGCAAAAATAATGAAATAGATTTAATAATCGTTGATGATGAGCTTACCGGTTCTCAGCAACGTAATATTGAAGAAGCTACTGATATCAGGGTAATTGACCGTTCAACCCTCATTCTTGACATTTTCGCTTCAAGAGCTCTTTCAAGCGAAGGTAAGCTTCAGGTAGAGCTGGCACAGCTGCGGTATATGCTTCCCCGCCTTACCGGCATAGGTGCTTCCCTTTCAAGACTGGGAGGCGGTATCGGTACGAGAGGTCCCGGAGAAACCAAGCTTGAAACAGACAGAAGACATATAAGAACTCACATAAGCCATTTGCAGAAAGAACTGAAAGAAGTTGCTCTCCGCAGAAGCTATGCAAGAGACAGACGAAAAAAAGACGGCAGACAAACCGCCGTTCTGGTAGGCTATACCAATGCCGGAAAATCCACTATACTGAATCATTTTACGCAGGCGGGAGTTTTGGCTGAAAACAAACTTTTTGCAACTCTCGATCCTACTGCAAGAGGACTTATGCTTCCTGACGGCAGAGAAATAATACTAATAGATACCGTAGGTTTTATCCGGAAACTGCCTCATCATCTGATTAACGCGTTTAAATCTACTCTTGAAGAAGTAAAATATGCTGATGTAATAATCAATGTAATAGATTATTCTGATAAAGAACATCCCGCACATACCGAAGTTTCGGAAAATCTGCTTCGGGAGCTGGAATGCGGTGACACTCCGATTATAAGAGTTTACAATAAATGTGACTGTGCTGAAAGCCTGCCGAAATCTGACGGTGATAAAATATATGTATCGGCAAAGACGGGCTTTAATATGGATGAGCTGCTTCGGCTTATCAGCATAAAAATGCCTGTTACAAAAAGACGTATGGAGCTGATTATTCCATATGATAAAAGCGGTCTTGCGGCTCAGATAAGGGATGACGGAATAGTTCTTGCCGAGGAATATACAGAAAACGGCATTAAAGTAACAGCTGATATTGAACAAAAAGCGGTGTATAAATATGAACAGTTTGAAAACCGAATATAAGACAGTTGCAGGTAGAGGCGAAAGCCTGCTGACAGAAAAAAAATCCGAATTTATAGGCAATGCACGTCATGTCGAAACAGAGGCGGAGGCACTTGCTTTTGTAAATGCGGTAAAGAAAAAATATCCCGATGCAAGGCATAATGTTTATGCATATGTAGTACAGGAAAACAACACCCAACGGTTTACCGACGACGGCGAACCATCAGGTACAGCGGGAATGCCGGTACTTGATACCATAAGAAAGCAGGATCTGACTGATGTTGCTGTTGTTGTTACAAGATATTTTGGCGGCACCCTGCTCGGAACCGGCGGCCTTGTGCGGGCATACGGTAAATGTGCGGCAGAGGCAGTTGCGGACGCAGGTCCCGTAATCCGCAGATTATGCAGTATATATGAGGTAGAATGTGACTACGGGCTGGCAGGAAAAATCGAACATAGTCTTACAGCAGGCGGATATCTGACAGAAGATAAAATCTATACCGATGTCGTAACATTTCTCGTTGGCGTGGAAAATGGCAACGAGGAAAAGTTTGCCGAAAGCATTACCGATATTTCCGGTGGCTCGGCAAAACTCAAGAAAATTGATAATAAATATATAAATATTAAAATAACGGAGGAATAAAAAAATGAATAAGAAATTTATGACAATGATTATAACTGCGGCTCTTGCAGTCGCTATGCTCAGCGGATGCGGATGCAGCAGGAAAAACACAGATCAGACGGCAAGTCCCTCCCCTACTGCTGCAGCTATACCTGAAGCTACAACTCCGGCAGATTCTTCCACAGTTACCCCTGCGGAAGATGAAATATTCGCAATCGATGCACCAATATCAAACGAAGCCGCAATCACCGAAATGCAGAAAGTTGCGAAAAATCTTATGGGAGAATCAACAATAGTACTGCCTTCAAATGACGGAAAAGCCACACAAGTCGATATAAACGGCGAAAAAAGAATCTGTTATATGTTCGGTGCGGCAACGCTTGATTTAAACAGCGAGAATCCCACAAGTACAGATGTTAAGAATTTTTATTTTGATGCTTCAACCGGAGAAATATTTGAAATTACGATGTATGACACCATTATAAAAATAAAGTAGGAGGAAATCCGCAATGA
>JAZOTK010000111.1:0-3172 GCA_045657605.1 Clostridia bacterium | reverse complement strand
TTGAGGTATAAGATAAGTAAAAGCCGTACCCAAAGAGTAAACCTTCCTCCTCTGACAGGCGGAATAAACGTTGGTAACGAAAGCTCACAGATAGCCGATAATCAGCTTAGTGCGGCAGTGAATATGTATGTTGATGACGGTATACTTAAAACAAGACCGGGGTTTACGGCGGATAGTAAAGTCGTTTTGGATACTTATGCTGTAAAAAAAGTAAAGCATTATGATATTCTGACAGAACGTGGATTTTTTGCAACGGTGTGGGAAGAAAATAAAATACATTTTGTGTTTTTTGATTCCGATGAAAAGATAACTGTGGCTCCCGGTGGAGAAATACTCAATGAATGGAGTATTTCGCACGGTGTTGATGTATACAGCTTTGTAAAAACAACAGAAGGCTGTTTTATTTATAAAAACTTTGAGCTTATGGATGAGTCGGAAATATATGTACCATTGATAGCTACAAATGGAAAAAGTAATGGAACTCCGTTTTCTGAATTCAATGGTGATAGTATAGAGGGATGTAATTTACTTTGTAACAAATACAAAGTGCAATATACTGCGTACAATGCAAAACTCAATCAAGAAGGTCACGTTGCTGTTTACAATCTTCCATTCAAGCCTCCAAATAATAGTTGTGTGAGTTTAACTTTTACAACTAATTCAGGGAAAGTTGCCGAGCACAGCGTAGAAATTAAGAACGGATTTGGTTGTGAAGACAAGAATAACGAAGTTGACGGATTGATATTTTGTGTAGATGGAAATACTTTCGAATTTTTGAAAGAAAGAGAAGATGGGGTACAAGTTTTTTCAGTGGTTTATAGCGAAGAAAATAAATCCGAACATTCGAGTGAATCAAATGCATTTTTTAATGATGTCAAAAACGGCATGACCATCACCGCAGAATATGAGTTATCTGATGAAGAAAAGAAAGCTAAAGATTCGATATTCTCAGCTACTACTGCTCAGTGGTTCGGTGGCGGACGTGGTCTTGCTTCGGGTACCCGTTTATTTGTTGGCGGTATGGAAGGTGAGTTCGGAAATGTTCTACAGTGGAGTGGACTTTCAAATCCTCTGTATTTTCCTGCAGACTGTAATAGTGAGGTTGGAGAAGTAACAGATTCAATAACCTGTATTGCGAAACAGAATGATATGCTGGTTATACTTAAAAACAGAGAAATATTTTATGCCAGTTATTCCGCAGGAAGTATTGACAGTGTAAATCCGGATACAGCTATGGATTTAACCGTAGCAACTGCAGTATTTCCACTTAACCATATACCAAGTACTATTGGCTGTGATATACCTTCGTCAGTGCAACTGTGTGGAAACCGTCTTGTATGGATGAACAGTAACGGCAAGGTATACACCCTTGTTAATGCAAGTCAGTATAACGAAAAGAGTGTATATGAGCTGTCAGGACCTATACATAATACGCTAAGAAATGTAAGCGGAATTGAAAACACCGTGTCTTGTGAATGGGGAAGTTATTATGTTCTTGCTGTGGGTAGAGATATATTCTTGATGGATTATACTTCCTACGGATACAGGTATATTTACTCCTATAAGAACGAGGAAGCTGCAGAAGTAAGAATACCGTGGTTTTATTTCCGCCTGCCGATGGAATTTAAAAGTGTTTATGGCATAGGAAATAAGCTTTACAGCATTTCAGTTTGTAATGATTTCGGAAGCGGTGATTATTCAAATAGAGGAATTGTTCTGTATTCTTCAAATGCGGGACTAACAAGTGATTTCTTATGTAAGCTTTCAACCGAGGCTACTGAGTGGACTGAAACAGAAGAAAAATATATTTCAATGTTTCAGACCAAGTTCTTTGATTTTAAATATCCGGAAATGAGAAAAAGAATTTCTTCTCTGTTTTTGGAACTTGGTAGTACTGACGGTGAAACTATAAAAGTTTCGTATATAACTGATAAAAGCAAATTAAACACTGATACAAGCGAAGCGGAAAAATACGGGCTTAATAAAATGATTTTAGAGGAAGGCTCAAAGAATATTACTCCACAGAACGATGCTGAAGAGCAGGTACCCGATAGTTTTCGTATTATTCCTCAGCTGAATTTTATACGAAAATTAGCTGTGAGAGTGGAAAGCGAAGGACCTCTTTCTGTCGGAAGTGTATCTATAGATTATAAGATGTTAGGAAGTGTTAAGTAATGGCGGTAAACTATGATGAAATAAAAAGAAAAACGGATGAACAGGCAAAAAACGATATTGCCAAGTATAACGAAATTGTAGATAAGGAAGCCGCCGAGGTTAGTAAAATATACAATCAGCAAATCCGCGACAGTGATGCTTCCTATGAAAAAATATATGACCAGGCTAATGTACAAAAGTATATCAATGAAGCTTTTGCGGCAGAGCAGGCGGCAAATATGGGACTTTCAAAGTCAGGATATAACCGAAACAGGCAGACACAAATACAGCTTGTCTATGGTAATGCCGTTCTTGAAACCGATTTGCAGAAAACTGCCGCCGCTAATTCTATTCGTCAGCAGTTGGCACAGTATATGTCGGGTGTAGAATCTCAAAAATCTCAATATGCTCTTAATACACAGCAGTCCTATGATAAACTTGCTCAGGAATCCTATAATACGCAGTACGCAGCAGAGCAGGAGAGAATAGCAAGAGAATATGCTGCACGACAGGAAGCGGCAGCCAAGGTTGAAGCGGCAAGGATAAGTGCGGCAAATAGTGCGAAAAACCAGCAGTCAAGTGATTACTCTGCCCTTAAGAAGATTCTTGTCGGCGATACTTACTCTGATAAGCAGAAGGTTATGGAAATATATGCTTACGGTCAAAAATATCCTACAGCAAATCTCTCCGAAATATTGTCTTTTGCGGGAATAACGGAAGCATATTATGATGCTATTATTTATCCGTCTGTACAAGAAGCTCAGCTCGAAGCGTATAAACAACAGGACCCATTCCGAGATATTACACGGAAATATGATAGATTTGGTACATTAAATAATTTTAAAACATATTAATTCTAACAGGTGATATTATGACATTTGCTGAACGCGACGCGTTAAAAAATGGTAATAAAAATGTTTTATTAAATAAAAAAGGCGGTAAAACCTTTGCGGAATATGATTATGAAAAGAAAGCGGCACCTTATGTAGATATTGTTAATCAGGTGAATAGCTTGGTT
>JAZOTK010000110.1:0-8300 GCA_045657605.1 Clostridia bacterium | reverse complement strand
TCATCAAGGGCTTTTTTTTCTGCTCCCGGATAGGAAAAGCTCAGATTTTTGATATTAATAATTTCCATTTGATATTCTCCTTTACTGTGATTCCCGCCGGGATTAATGAGTATATTCCGTATATAAAATATGAAATATAAGTAAATTCATCAGGCTCAGCGATATATATAATGGGATAGAATTTAAAATCAAACCTGCCGTTTATCAGCGATACTGCGGTAATTACTGCACAAACTGCCATACCGCCGAAAATAATTATATCTTCTTTTTTTATCCGATACAGTCCGAAATTTGTTCTTTTTTCTGTGCCGTATCCTCTTGCTTTCATAGAATCTGCCGTATCTATTGCGTTTTCGAGCGACCAACCCATAAGTGCCGAAAATACCCTCAGTCCGCCCAATAATCTGTCTGCAAGGCTGTCTGTAGAGTAAATTCCCATTGTTTTTTGCGTGTTATGGATTTTCTTTACCTGCTCTTTCAGCAGCGGAACAAATCTGAGCGACATTGTAAGTATAAGCGAAAATTTTGGTGTTACTTTGCCGAAAAGGAACACTATTTTATCCGAAGTCATTATTTCCGTAAAGGATTTAAACCAGAATATTACGGCAATTATCATAAGTGCAATATCTAACCCGTAATAAACCGCTTCAAGTGTTATGGGCAGGTCGTTTAAAAAAAACAGCACCGTTTCGCCGTTGTGCGAAAAAATAGGGTTTGTTACGGCTATAAGCAGAAACAGCGGTATATAAAAGGCGATATGTCCCCAAAAGCCTTTTCCTTTTGAAAATATAAAGTAATAAATACTTCCGCCCGCAAGTGAAATACCAAGTATTACGGGATTTGTAGTAAACATAGTAATAAAAATCTGTATCACATAATAAAAAAGCAAAACACCCGGATGGTATTTTTCAAACTCATTCACCGCCGTCGCCTCCTTCCCAGAAACAGCCTACATCTCTGCCCATATCACAAGTATATATCCATTCTATAACATCGTTTTCTTTAAGCTCATATTTACTGCACCCGCAGTTTGGAAATTCGCCGTTTACAAGATACATCCAGCCTGACAGGCTGCCGCAGGAAAAATCGTACAGATAATTTATCCCCTGAACATATACGCTACCAAACAGTCCCAACGCCGCTTCCTGGTATTCAAGCTGAATTTTATTCTGTCGAGTGGCACGGTCAAGTATATCAAAAACTGTATCGCCGGGTCTGAGAACATACTGCGTTTCAGCCAGAATAACACCATCTGACGGTACATATCTTTCATTCCTGAGTTCATCGTCAAGCTCTGATATATTTTTAAGAATTGTATCACATTTTATACTCAGCGTTACAGTTTTGCTGTCCGCTGTTATCTCATCGGTATGGGTCTGATAATACTCTTCGACCGACTGAATTTTTGTTCCGTTTGCAACAATCGTTATAAACAAAATTATAAATGCTGCTATAAGTAAGTCTTTTTTCATTCTGTCCCCTCATATTCGCCGCACCGTTTTTTCTTCCTTCTTTTTCGTATGCGTAATATCAGAATTACAGCTAAAAGTAAAATCAGTACAATCATAATACCGCTTATTATTAATGCTCGCAATAGATTATCCGTTTGCACGACCGATTTTTCCACATCATCCAGGCATTGTATTTTTGATTTGTCATATTCGCTGAGTGCATTTATTCTTGCCTTTATTTTACGTACCGCAGAATAATCTGAGGCTGTCAGCTTTTCAAAAGGATAGAGCTTTTCCTTTATCTCTGCGTTTATGTTGTCAATTTCAGTTTTTATGCCCTGTATCTTCTCTTTATCCGATTTCAGTTTTTGTATTATTTCGGCTTTTCCCTCAAAATCGTCCGCTTTTTCAGCCTTTTCCAAAAGTGTTACAACTGTTACATATTCTTTTGTTGTAACAGTTTGGGGAATTGCTCTGTAAAGACTGAAGTCTTCTTCCGAAAAAACAACTCGGGTTTCTTCCGTCTCCGGTGCGATTTTTGTTTTCGTTTCATTTTCCACAGGTTTTGGCTTTTGCTTTAACAGTTTCAACAAACGCCTGTAGTTTTTTACATATCTCTGCTCGCCTGTCGGGATTTGTGCATACATTTCAGATAGCTTTCTTAGTTCATTTTCGCTTGTATCTGCATTTATACTGTCTATTTTTGTTTCCAGCAAATCTATTTTTCGTTTTAAATCCCCGCTTTGCTCGCTGCGGAAATCATAAAAGTCCCGTTTGCCGTTTACAAATCTATCATAAGCGGTAAGAGCACACAATACCTGCTGCGAGGTCATTTTATTCGACTGTCCGGGCACCGCTTCGGGGTTTCTGCTGTCTGCGGTAAATGAATGCATAAATCCACCGTCTGCGGTCTGATATTTCATAATTCCGTCAATCAGCGTTTTACCGTTTTTAATAAACCTGCTGTCTGTTTTCGGGTCAATACCGAGCGTACACACCGCAATAAGTACCTGTGATACGCTTTCGGCATTTTCCATTCCCCAGCTTTTATAATCTCCTTCATCGGTCTGCATTGCCGATAAAACCGAAATTGCCGCGTCTATAACATCGGCAACCGAGTTTGTTGCGGTTTCTCCGTTTCTGGTATATGTATATTCCGTTTCGCTGTTATAATAAGGTGCGAGAGCCTGAACTGCCATAGCGGTTATATCGGGGTCCGCTTCTTTGCCCGAAAGTGCAAATCCGCCGCTTTCCAGCTGAGCGCTTATTATTTCCGTAATAATATCGCTACGGCTGTAATATGCACCCTGCGGTATCGGATAATCCATAGAATCAAGCAGAATGAGTGCCCATATCCAGCCGTTTATTCCTTGTCTGCCGAGTGAAACTGTTTTGCCTCTGTCGTAAGTTCCGTCTTTTATAAGATTAACGCCGTTTCCGTTTTCGTCCATGCCGATATTTTCGGGATTTCCGCCTGCCGCAAGCACCGCAAGCCCTATTCTGTGCCATTCGGTTGCTTTTGAGCTGTGGAGTTTGTTTTTTGTTTTATATTTCTCTGTTATATATTCGCCGATTACTGCAAGATATCCTTCAAAATTATCCTTGATTCCATACCTGCCGAGTGCTATGGGAAACCAGTCTCCCACAGCAGAGCCTGCCGTCATCAGAATTTCATCGGACAAAACATAATTATTTCCGTTTTTCCCCCACGAAACTATCCCGTCTGCGGCACTTTTATATGTCGCAGACGCCGAAAATGAGATTAAAACTAAAACTGCTAAAATTAAAGCTATTATTTTTTTCACTCAAAAAGCCCCTCTGCATATTTTATATCTTCGGCGGTTGCATCAATTTTTACTGCAATGGATACCGCTTCCGGTGGACTGTTTTCTATTCCCTTTTCACAAATAAGTTTTATAAGCTCATCACGGCTAGGAGATTCAAAGAACGCCGATTTTTCCGTCCCGTTTCCTACTGCCCTGCTGCCGCCTATATCCTGACCGTAGCATAAGGTAAACTGCAAACGGAGAACATCTCCTTCGTTTAAATATATATCAGAAAAACCGCGGTTGGGAAATATATTGTTAACGCTGTACATCCAGCCTGCACCCTGAGAAAAATCAAATTCTCCGAGCCGTCCTTCCTCGCTCCAGGTTATATCGTAATCTGCTCCGGTTTCTATTATTTTGTCTATCAGAATCTGCGGTGTGTTTGGTGTGCTGTTTATTTTGTTTTCTCCGCTGAGCACAGCAGCAAGATAAAAACTGCCATCACTTTCGCCTGTACTCTCTGTCGCATATCCTGCGGAAGTAATAAGTCTTTCAATCAGCTCCGCACAGTTTTCGCCTTCTATAATATCAAACTTCTGCGGAGGCATTATATATCCGTTTCCTATAGAAAACGCTTCCATACACCATATTGCCTGAGGAATTGTTTCTTCTTCGCTTGTTGTGGTATCTTCGGTAAATTCAGGTATTATAATTTCTTCCTCGTAATATGTTTCATCATCATAATAATACTCATCTTCTTCGATGATTTCTTCGGGTTCGGGCTCGGGTTCGGGCTCGGGTTCGGGCTCGGGTTCGGGGATAATTTCGGGTTCTTCTTTTTCGCATCCGTCCAGAAGTTTTATCAGTTCTGCTCTTGTTACATTTTTTTGCGGAAATATTTTTCCGTTATATCCGTTTAAAATTCCGCTGTTTATAAAGCTATAGACATATTCCTTTGCCCATTCTGCCACGTCGCGTAAATCTTCAAAGCTTCTGCCGCATACTTCTGATTTTTCAGTTTCAAACGCCCTGCCGAGAATTGTGGCGACCTCTTGTCTTGTAACAGAATCTTTCGGTCTTATTTTATTATTAAATCCGTTTAAAATCCCGTTTACAACGCACCGCTGAACGGCTCCCGTATAATATGTTTCGTCCAGATCATCAAAATTGCTTTTATAGGGTTTGTTCTCTAAGGTAATCACCCTGTCAATTATAACCGCAAGCTCGCCTCTTGTTACGCTGTCATCGGGGCGGAAGTTTTTGCCGTCACCGTATATAATTCCTTTTTCGCTCCATTTTTCTATTATTTCTTCTGCCCAGTGTCCTGACGTATCATCGTATACCGCTTCGGCTGTAACTGTGCAAAAAATCATCAGCGTTAAAGTAATAAATGCGATAAATCTTCTCATACATAACCCTCCGTCAATTATATCTTACCGTCTGCTTCGATATCGGAGCATAATTCTCATCTGTGATTATTATTTTTGCACTGTCAAATCCGCTGTTTTCGGGCATATCTATATCAAACACCGATGTACCGCAAGGAAGTGATATTTTTTCTGTATTTACTCCTGTCAGTTTATTTCCGCTGTATGTCGCAAACGCTATGTTTATATCCCCGTTTTTTGATAAACTGAGCATTATTTTTGCACTACGGTTTCCGAGCATCGGCTGAATTATAGTAATATCTTTACTTTTGCTTATATTATTTCCGGTTTTTAAAATATCCCGGCTATATTCGGCAATAGTGTTGCTGCCTTTATTTATACGAAAATCAATTCTGTCATAAACTTCGGTTAAAAATCCGCTTAAGTCTACTGTGTAATCGCCTCTGCCACGTGAAATTGTCAGCGTTTTTGTCTGTGATTTTACGAGCGTATTGTTACGGTATATTTCAGCCGTCACATCAAGTGATATTTCTTCCTGCGAAACAATCTCAAATATTGCCGTTTTTTCTCCTACCCACGGCTGATTTATATTAATTCCGGAGTCAGAGCTTATGTTATTTTTTTCGGGTCTGAAATCAAAAAAATGTCTTTTTCCTTCTCTGATATTCAGATATGACTGCAAAGCATAAAAAGCCTGTTCGGTTGCCATAGTGTTAACTGTTCCCGTAGCCGAAGGATTTTCGGGATCCTCATCAAAGGTATGCATAAAACCTCCGCTACCGTGTCTGTATTTAAGCATACCGTCAATTACGGTATTGCCGTTTTTTATAAATCTTGCGTCCTTTTCGCAGTCAATACCGAGCGAGCAAAGTGCCGTAAGCACCCAGCTCGTGCTCTCCAGATTAGCTGTTCCCCAGGACTTAAAATCACCATTTTCTGTCTGCATAATGCTGAGCGTGGTCAGCGCCTCGTCAATGACTGTTTTGACCGTTTTTTCGCCACCGTTTGCCTTATATTTTCTCTCGCTGTCATAATAGGGTGACAGCGCCAGTATTGCCATTGAAGTTATATCGGGGTCAGCTGAGCCCGATAGTGCAAATCCGAGGTCTGCCGTTTGTTTTGACATTATATATTCAATGAAATATTCTCTGCTGTAGGAGGAGTCTTCAGGAACTTCAAAACCTACGCTGCCGAGCGTAATAAGTGCCCAGGCAGGTCCGTTTATTCCCTGTCTTGTGGGATTTGTTCTTCCGTAAATACCGTCTGCAATAAGGTCTATTCCCGTATTTGCATCTCCGTATCTGCTTATGCCGAAATATGTCGGGTCGCCGCCGCAGGCAAGTATCGCAAGTGCCATTCGGTGCCATTCGGTTACTTTTGTTCTGTCCAGATACCCGTACTTTTCATATTTTCCTTCAATATAAATCCTTGCCGCATTAAGATAATCAGAATAATTTTCATCCGATACGCCGTATCTTGCAAAATCCGCCGCAAGCCAGTCTGTCGCAGTAGTGCCGACCGAAGTTAAAAATTCACCGTCAATCAGCTTTCCCGATTCGCCTTTTGCCCAGCTGATAATGCCGTTATTTATCGCTTTAATATCATCAGTAGTAGTTTTGTTTTGAGGTGTCGTCAGCCTCGCCGTAACGGCATCTATTTCTTCTTGCGAGGATTTTATGTTTTCCACTATTTCCTTATCTTCATCTGAAACATTTTCGTATCCCGTTTCCGCTATCACTTTATATAGCTCATCACGGCCAGCGCTTTTATATAATGCAGTACCGCCCCAGCTGTCCTGACCTAAATCCGTGCCGTATCCGCAAACTGAAAACTGAAGTCGCAGGACATCACCGTCTGAAATCGTCATATCCGAAAAACCGACCTCGGCAAATCTGTCATTTTGCATTACCATCCAGCCCGACATATATGAAAAATCGCAGGCAGAGAGTCCATAGTTTCCGTTATCATCATAATGCGGAATGTACGAGTCAAGATATCCGCAGAAATTAAGTATTTCCTGTGGTGGAGCAGGATTTTCAACCACCTTTTCCACTTTATCGCCGTAAAGTGCACCTAAATAAAAACCTTCCTCAACCGTTCCGGTATAAAGACAGGTATATCCGTTTTCTTCAAGCAATCGCACAAGCATTTCTGCCCCATTTTCGCCTTCATAAATATCCACGTATGTCGGCTCAATTAAATATCCGCCGCCCAGCGTGAACGCCTCAACCGACCAGACCGCTCTTCCCTGCACCTCTCTCGCCTGTACCGTTATATTAAATGCCATAATAAGCATAATAAACGCCAGGACTTTTCCGATTTTTCTTTTCATTTTTCTCGCTCCTTTTAGTTTGGTAATTTATGGTAAAAGAGTGAGCGATAAAAAGGTCAGGTAAAATAAAAAGCCAATCCGAGGCGGATTGGCATAAAGGTATTTTCCCAAAAAATACGCGCACTCCAATTCCCTGTAGAGTATATTGCACCTGAAATAAAGGCAGGTCTTCCGACTGAGAACTATAGCGCGGCGTTTTGCCTTCCCACGAAAATCGCAGTGGCTGCATCTTGTACATAAAACGCAACTCGTTCAACACGGCAGCAGGACTGTCCGGGATTTTTACCCGGTTCCCTTTTAATACATTTCCCTCAAAAGAGCGAAACGTAACCCTTATTCGTATTAAGTTATAAATTTATTATACTACTGCTTCTCTTGTTTGTCAAGAAAATGTTTTCGCATTTTTCTGACAAAGTTTATAAAATTGCCATCGAATCACCGAAGCTGAAGAATCTGTATTTTTCTTCTACTGCGGTTTTATAAGCGGTCATTGTATTTTCATAGCCTGCGAAAGCGCTTACGAGCATAATGAGCGTTGATTTCGGCAGGTGGAAGTTTGTTATCAGCCCGTCGAGCATTTTAAATTCATAGCCGGGATATATAAATATACTTGTGCTGCCGCTGCCGCTTTTTATATGTCCTTTTCTGTCTGCGGCGGATTCAAGGGTACGGCACGAGGTTGTTCCTACTGCTATTACTCTGCCGCCGTTTTCTTTAGTTTCGTTTATTATTTTCGCCGTCTCCTCGGGTACGGTGTAATATTCGCAGTGCATTTCATGTTCTTCGATATTTTCCGTTTTAACGGGTCTGAATGTGCCAAGTCCTACGTGCAGGGTCAGATATACCACATTTACTCCCATTTCGCGGATTTCCGATATAAGCTCGGGCGTAAAATGCAGACCTGCCGTCGGTGCGGCGGCACTGCCTTCCTTTTCGGCAAAAACAGTCTGATAACGGTCTTTATCCTCAAGTCTTTCCGTAATATAATGAGGCAAAGGCATTTCGCCGACTTTATCAATTACTTCAAAGAAATTACCTTCAAAACCGAACTTTGCAATTCTGTTGCCGTCAGGCAAAACTTCGATAACTTCAGCAGTAAGTATACCGCCTCCGAATGTAAATTTATGGCCTACTCTTGCCTTTTTACCTGGGCCTGTAATAACCTCCCAGGTATCAAAGCTTTTCTGATTGAGAAGCAAAAATTCAACAACGGAGCCTGTATCAACTCTTTCACCGTACATTCTTGCAGGTAAAACTTTTGTGTTATTAAGAATAAGGCAGTCGCCGGGATTTAAATAGTCAATAATATCTTTGAACACTCTATGAGCGCATTCGCCCGTATTGCGGTTAACGGCAAGCA
>JAZOTK010000109.1:0-14431 GCA_045657605.1 Clostridia bacterium | reverse complement strand
AAATTCTGCCGCACCTTCATTTTCTGCATATACAGTAATGTCTAAGCTTTTGTAGATATTTTTGCAATGCTGTGCAAGCTTTTTTCCTATACCCTGTCTTCTGCAGTCTTTATCAACACACAGAGCGAAAATAAAATCCTTATCAAGTATGCTTACAAACCCTTTTATACTGCCATTTTCTTCGTATACAAAGGTTTCCGCCATTTCAAGATATTCCCCGAAAACAGAGAGCTCCCCGCTGACATATTCTTCTCCTAAAAAACCGTGAGCTTCTCTTTCTGAATCGCTTAGTATATCAATAATCTGTGTTTTATCGTTTGTATTATATTCCCGTATCATTTTATATCCCCTCTATTTTAGAGATTACCATTCGCTCGGCAGTCAGATGTGTCCTGAATACATCTTCTATCTCTGCCTGTGTTATATTTTTATACGCATCAAAGATTTTATATAAATCCAGTCCGAGAGTTTCATATCTTGCAAGTGCACCTGCATATTCTTCGGGGTCGTCAAATATTTCAAGTCCTCTGCCGAAGCGTTTTCTTTTTATTCTCTCTAAATCCTCCGGAACGATTTCAAAAGTCGCAAGTGCCTCTTTTATTCTTTCAAAAACCTTATCGCCGTTTTCGCTTCTGTCGGCAATTTCCGAAAAAGCGTATTCTTTTGCTCCGGTATAATCTGTCCCGAAGGCAGGCGTTATCAGCCCCTCGCTGTATAATTCATTATACAGCTTTGAGCTTTTGCCCAAAAACAGCTCAAGTGCAATTTCCACCGCCACACTTCGTCTTTCCGTCTCGCCTGACGGGTCGTCCTTAAAGCCTATCATATACTGCGGTACGGATACACTCATTTTCTTTGTTATTTCCCGACGATAAATCTCAGGTTTTTCTTCGGGATATTTTTTCTTAACCTCAGGTGCTGCCGGAATTTTATTCAGCAATGTATCTGCATATTCTTTTATTTCCGCCGCGTCAAAATCCCCTACCATACACAGCGTCATATTTGACGGGTGATAGAAGGTATTATAGCAGGTATAAAGAGTGTCTTTTGTTATTTTTGAAATACTTTCTACCGTACCTGCGATGTCTCTTTTCACGGGAAATTCATTGTAAAGACAGCCTATCATATTAAAATAGCACTGCCAGCCCGGATTATCATCGTACATACCTATTTCCTGCCCTATTATCCCCTGCTCTTTACTTACATTTTCTTCCGTAAAATAAGGGCTTTGTACAAAGCTTATAAGTGTTTTTAAGTTTTCTTTGAAATTTTCCGTACACCAGAAATAATAGGTTGTCATATTAAAGCTCGTATACGCGTTTGCAGATGCTCCGTATCTGCTGAACATATCAAATACATTAGATTCGTCGGGCTGTTCAAAAACCTTGTGTTCAAGAAAATGTGCCACTCCGTCGGGTACCTGCACAAATTCCGTCTCCCCTACCGGTACAAATTCATTATCTATCGACCCGAAATGTGTGGAGAAAAATGCCGCATTTTTACTGAATCCTTTTTTAGGTACGATACATATACGGACGCCGCTGCTGTGAACGTATTCAAACAGGGTTTCGTTTACATTTTCATATGTTCTGCTGTTCATCGCCGTCAGCTCCTTTCAGGAAATATACGGTATCAGCCGTAATTTCTGCCGCCGCATTTATTACGCCTTCTTTTGTGACCTTGCGGATATTTTCGGTAATATCCTCTATACTTTCATATTCTCCCGCCACTATCTGGTTTATATAAAAATCTATCAGCGTTGAGGGCGTATCCGCCAGAGAATTATATGCATTTATCATACTGCTTTTTGCGGCGGACATTTCAAAATCGGTTATATTACCGTTTTTCACTTCTTCAAGCTGAAGCATTATCTCTTTTCTTGCCGCCTCGTATTTATCAAATTCGATACCTGTACTTACTATAATAAGAGATTTTACTCTTACAAGTCTTGAGTAAGCATAATACGCCAGGCTGAGCTTTTCACGTACA
Organism: Clostridia bacterium; assembly: GCA_045657605.1. GTDB lineage: Bacteria > Bacillota > Clostridia > RUG12999 > RUG12999 > JAZOTK01. The sequence goes on along the minus strand of JAZOTK010000109.1, from coordinate 12,442 downwards.
TTATTAAACAGCTTGCTGTGTGTGCCGCTGCCGAAAATGCTGTTGCATACAAGCAAATCATAATATTTACTGCCACATATATCTCCGCCCGCTTTCATTCCGATAACGAGCTTGCCCTGTGTTACGTCCATTTTTTCTTCTACGTATTTTATTTCGCCTGATTTCGGGCTTTGTGCGGTGGGCTGAAGCTGTTCGTTTGCTACTACCTGCCCGAACACTTTTGTAATTTCCTGCGTATCACACTCGCCTATTGCAAATATATCTACTTTAGATTCAGCGATTATTTTTCTGTAATGTGCAAGAAGTGTTTCGGCAGTTATTTTTTCTGTTTCCTCTATGCTGCCGTATTCATAAACCGCATACGGCTCGCCACTGCACATTTCTTCTATCATACGCTGTGTCGCATATTCTTTTTTATCATTTTTAAGTGCCATTATACGGTTTTTAAGATTTTCTTTTTCTCTTGCCACAATTCCCGTATCAAAAGAATTTCCGCAGATTCTCGGATTATACACAATCTCAAATAAAAATTCAGACAAAAGCTTTGTCATATTTTCGCCCGTGTATTTGCCTGTCGGTGCCGAAATTTCAAACACAAGCACCTGGGTTTCCCCTTTTTTCTTTACGCCTGCCGCAAACTTAGCACCGAACAACCATTCAAGCTGTTTTTCAAGCTGAATTTTTTCGGGATATTTCGCACTTGCATTTTTAAGTACCGCTGTAAGCAGAGCGTTTGCCGATGCTTCGCCTTCTATGGGTCTGTATATATTAAGGCTGAGTGTAAGTGTTTTGAACTTATCCGTTTTAAGCGTATGAAGCTCCGCTCCGCCCTGTAAAGTGATTTTTTCCATTACTGTTCCTCTTTTCCGTCTCTGTTTTTAAACAGGCTTGCAACATCGTTTTCGTTAAGTATTTCGGGATAGTCGACATCATCAATATCATCGTCGCCGTAAATATCCTCGTCTTCTTCTATAGAGTCTTCCACGCTGGTTTCAATTTTATCCAGCATATATTTTTTAATTACGGGATATGAGAACATCTGTGTTATAAGTCCCATCACCGCAATCATTACAAGCACACAAAGTATAAAGGCTATCGGGAAATTTATGAATGAGAAAAACAGCATACCGAAAACTGCTCCTCGCACTATTATTCCGCCTAAATTCCTTGGTAATGCCAGAACAGAGAAAATGAATGCATTTTTATACATCTGTTTCAGCCCTAAGCTGAACGTTACCATCATCGTCCACAGATAAGAATGCATAATTATATAAAAAACTACTATTAGCGCAAATATACAGCCCAGCGCTACATAAAGCAGACCTTGCATTGACATCAGCAGATAAAATCTTAAGTTAATGAGGAAAACTGTCATAACCGCTATATCGATAAAATACGCCGCTACAGCCTGTTTTAAATTTTTTCTTGTATGCTCAAAAAAATCGCTCCACAGCCATGCGTGTTCTTCTCTTACATAGTTACGCAGGATATAAGTGTATCCCGTAATACAGGGACTTCCTGCACAGAACATTATTACAGCCATTGCGAATACTGACGATACAATCATTACGCTTATAGCCGCATCTTCCTGCGGCATATCCGCACCCATCATCAGATCTCCTATCAGCCAGCTGATTAAAGTAGCATAATAGATAAACGTGGGTATACACGTCACAAGATACAGCATATTAAGCTTTATATAACTCCAGAATTTTCTGAAAAACAGTTCAAAAAATCTTGCTATACCTTTCTTCTGTGGCTCATCCTTACTAACACCTCTGCCCGGTCTGCTGTAGCCGGACATACCAAAAAATCCCATTTTTATCTTCTCCTTAAATTATTTCATTAACATATTTATAATTATATTATTCTCAATAAAATATTTCGCAAGCAGTGAATACTGCAGCTGGTCATTCACCCAGGTCACGCCGTATGCTGCTACTACTGAAAATACGCTCGCAAGTATGTAACAGAAAATCATTCCGCCTATAAATCCCGTAACAGCCCCCATCAGCTTGTTGAGCTGTTTTAAAACGGGAAGCTTTGTCGCAAGTCCGAGCATACCTGTCAGCATTGCCAGTCCCAGCTTTATTACTAAAATAAATATTATAATAAGCACAAGCGAAAAAACTGTTTCAGCCGCCGCTACTGATATGGCGTCACTGCCTTTTTCCATTATATCGGGACTTATCAGTCTGCTTATATATTCAGGCAAACTGCCGTAAGTCGCTTCTTCTATCACCGGTTTTATCGTTGCGGCAAAGCTCTCTTTTATTGTTTCAACCATATCCGACATTATCGGCAGAGATTTCATAAAACTTTCAAACGGGGCATAAAGCTTTATTCCCAGAAATACGCTGAGCACAAGCGAAATTACGCCCATAACAGACTTTACAAAACCTCTTTTTATTCCTATAAAAATGAATATCAAAACTGCTGCAACAAAAATTAAATCCAGCATATTTTCATACCTCCCCGCAACAAACGGTTACTTAGTTTTCCCGGACGGTTCTTTTATTGATTTTCTTATAAACATCAGCTTTGCGGTATTACCCTCATCTATATATACTCTGTTGCCGTGTTTGAATATACCGCATTTATATACGTCCGTTCCGCAGATTTCTTTCTTTTTAAGCGTGCCTTTTCTGTTTGTCAGAAAAACCTCGTGTCCCGATTCTATCAGAATACGCGATGCATTGGTATCAACGCTTTCTACCGCGCCTTCAAATATAAAACTGCCGTTTAACCTTCCTCTTGTTGTATAGCTTGAAACGGTCTGCTTACGGTCAAGCGAGCTGGTTCCCGTAACAAACACAAGATTTCCTTTTTCTGAAATATCAAATTTATTCAGTACATATCCCTCATAATCTATCTCCGCTTTCACCTCACCTGATGCATTTAATATTATTGTCCGCGCATCAGATACCGCTACAAGTCTGCCGCCGCACCAGCCAAGTGCCGATACCAGCTCCCCTTCGCATACGGCAACGGTTTTCTGCTCTTTATGTCCCGTAATATCGAAATATATAATATTACTTTTCAAAGTATTGTTTTCATTTGCAAGTACGGCTACAGCGAGTGTTTTTCCGTCACCCGAGAGTGCCGCGTCCGTCAGATTGCCGTGTCCCGACCACCAGGTAAACAGATTAACTCCGCTTTTATTATACACAGCCACTCCGCCGTGATACATTTCCTTATCCATCAGGGCAACTACATTCCCCGACGGGGTTACTTTAACATTAAGGATACCTTCCTCGGTCATTATTGTATCAAAATTACCTTTGCTGTCCGTTACATAAACAGTTTTAGCCTTAAGTGATGCCGCCGCCATTTTGTTATCTGCAACCGAAACGAGTGGTTTATCCAGCTGTGCCTCGATAAACCATTTTTCTTTTCCGTTTTTTGATATTCCGGTAATTCCGTTTTTGTTGCACGTAACAACCATATCGCGCATCGTATGGGCTGTACGCTCCGTTCCTCCGGTTACCGTATATGTGTGCGCACCTATGCCCGGGATATATTCTGCCACATATTCACGACTGCCGATAAGCACGACCGCCGCCAGTATCATTACTGTCAGTATCAGATATTTTCTGTCTATTTTTATACTTTGCCTGCCGACTGACTTTTCAGTTTTAAATCTATAATCCTGCTTTACCACGCAAGCACCTCCGGTTTTCAATATATATCGCTGTAATGAACTACCACAAGTATTCCTTTTCCGACGCTGATACGTGCCGTATCTTCCGTCATTACATTGCTTATTCCCATGGGAACATCACAAAACAGCGTTCCTCCGCTGAGAGGATATTTCAGCCCCTGTGTGAAAATTTTTTCGCAGTCTCCGCCTATCGGAAACATTGAAAAAACATCTCCCGCCTTCCCGCGGATTTCAGCCTCGCCGTCTATGGCAAAAATCGCCGTTTTATCTGCAAGTATCCGCACAAAGGCGCCTCTTTTTATTCCGTACGCTGTCAGCATAATATTGGCAAATTCGTGGTCGATTCTGCCGCCCAGCGCACAGACAACGGTTATATCATCATATCCGTTTTCGATAAGATAATCTATACACAGCTGTGTATCTGTTTCGTCTTTGTCCGTATTTGCCTTTATCATAGGTATATTTTCGGGCAAGACTTCTGCCGAATCCATATCGCCGATAATCATATCGGGAACAATTCCGCAGGAAACTGCACTGTCATATCCGCTGTCGGCACATACCACAAAACACCCTTTCGTGTCCGGGACCTTACAGGGGTCGCCGCCCGAAAAAATTATTGCTTTTTTCATACTGTCTCCTTAAGACTTCTTATAGCTTCTGCCATATCAGAAGCACCGAAAACGCTGCTTCCCGCTACAAGCACGTTCACACCTGCTTCCACCGCAAGCATATGATTTTCAGGCGTAATTCCCCCGTCAATTTCGATATGGAAATCCTCGCCTGCTTTTTCTCTTATCAGCTTCGCTTTGGGTAATACATCAGCTATAAATTTCTGCCCGCCGAATCCCGGATAAACACTCATTATAAGAACCATTTCAACCTTATCTGTATATTTCAGCCACGGCTCTGCGGGTGTATCGGGATTAAGCACAATCCCTGCTTTTATTCCGAATGAATGTATAAGGTCGATACACTCGTCTAAATTACTTGCCGATTCAACGTGAACAGTTATTATGTCTGCTCCCGCCTCAGCAAATGCTTTTATGTAATCTATCGGATTTTCAAGCATAAGATGAACATCAAACACCGCCCTGCTGTGCGGTCTGAGCATTTTTACAACTCCCGGTCCGAAAGACAGGTTAGGTACAAAATGTCCGTCCATTATATCAAGATGAAGCCACTTCGCTCCTGCCTTTTCCGCTTCTTTTATCTGCTCGCCCAGCTTTGCCGCGTCTGCCGCCAGAATTGACGGCGATACAATAATTTCTTTCATTATCGTTCCCATTCCTTTATATTTTTCAGTCTTTCATAAAATCTTACATAACTTTCATATCGGCTGTCGCCTATTTCTCCTGCTTCTACAGCCGCTTTCACCGCACAGTCGGGTTCGTTTATATGTCCGCATCCTCTGAAACGGCAATTTCCAATACAATCCAGAAATTCCGGAAAATAATTTTCCAGTTCACCGGCACGTATCTCATCTATTTCAAGACTTGAAAATCCCGGTGTATCAGCCACATACCCGTCATCGCCGTAGGGTATCAGCGTTACCTCACGGGTTGTATGTCTGCCACGGCTTATTTTCTCACTTACGCTACCCGTTTCAAGCTCTGCATCCGGCAGAATTATATTCATAATACTGCTTTTGCCCACTCCCGAACAGCCCGTAAATACCGAAACCGACCCACGAAGCTCACGGCTGATTTCCATTATACCTTCGCCCGTTTTCGCCGAAACGCAAAATACCCTGTAGCCTGTTTTTTCATAAGTTTCAACAATCTTCTTTGTTTCAGCCTCTGAAATATCCATTTTGTTTATTACAATATACGGTTTAACACCGCTACACTCTGCCGCTACCGTCAGCTTATCTATAACCTCGGTAACCGGCGTGGGCTGTGCTGCCGCAAATACAATAAACATCTTATCAATATTCGCTACAGGCGGACGGATAAACGAATTTTTCCTCGGCAGTATTTTATCAACACTGCCTTCCTCGCTTATTTCACATATATCACCCGCAAGAGGAGTAAGTCCTTTTTTGCGGAACACACCCCTTGCCCGGCATTCAATTATCCCTTTTTCGGTTTTAATATAATAAAATCCGCCTATTCCTTTTAAAATTATTCCCTGCATACTTTATTCTTCATCTTCCTGTGATAAATTTCTTATCTCCGTCTCATCATCCGGTTCGGGTGTTGCCATCGGTTTTGTTGTAACGGACGGGGTTGTATCAGGTGTAGGCGAAGGCTCGGGCTCGGGTCCTTTACTTACAGTAAACGACACTTTCGTCCCTTCAGCTACCTCAGATTCGGGTGAGATTGCCTGTGAGATAACAATTCCTTCAGCCAATGTGCTGTATTCTTCCTGAATTTCGCCTGCTTCAAGCCCTACTGCTATAAGCGTATTTATCGCATTTTCTTTTGTCAGACTTCTGATACTTGGCACCTTAACCTTTGTATCCGCTTTTCCTGTGCTGACATATATAGTGATTTCCGTAGAAGTATTTATAGTACTTCCTCTGCCCGGCGACTGTCTGAACACCGTATCTACGGGATAAGTGCTGTGACTTTCGTATTCATAGGTTACGTTGGTATATTCGCCTTCATCAAGTATCTTGCGGACGCTCTCAATATCATCGCCCTCAAAATCAGGCATTTTTCCTATATCCCGTCCTTTGCTTACGGTAACCTTTATTACCTCCAGCCCTTCAAGCTTTCCTTCGCTCGGTTCCTGCTCTATGATAATATCTTCTTCCATATCGCTGAACTCATATTCTTCCACTTCTATACTGAACTCTGCGGTCTCATACATTTCCATTACTTCGTCAATGTTTTGTCCCACAAGCTGAGGTATTTCATTTGCGGGTCCTCCGGACGCGAGCGAGAATATCAGGATTGCCACACAAACAGCAAGCACTGCTGCCGCCGTAATCCACGCGCCTTTTATACCGTTACCGCGTCCTGACTTTTTCGGTGCAGGCTTTTTCGGCGCGGGTATTTCCTCGGGAATATACTCCTCACCTATAATATCCTCTACAGGTATTTCCATCGTATCATCTGCATTTTTCGGGATTACAGCTGTCGGGGTTTCCTTCACGCGTTTTAAGTCACGACCCATTTCAACCGCTGTCTGATATCTTGAAGATGACTGTTTTGCCATAGCTTTCATGACAATATCCGACAGCGCCTCAGGTATGTTCGGTCTTATCTCTGTTACCGGTGTTGGCTGTGATTCCACGTGCATTCTCGCTATAGCCACTATATTATCAGCATCGAACGGCACCTTGCCAGTCAGCATTTCATAAAGCACCACACCGATTGAATATATATCGGATTTAAAATCCACTACCTTACCGCTCGCCTGTTCGGGAGAGAAGTAATGTACCGACCCTACTACATCCTTACCGCCGTGTATCAGGGTGTTTCCCTGTGTCATCATAGCGGACGCCGAAACGGCTCTTGCGATTCCGAAATCCGTTACCTTAACTACGCCTTCTTTTGTTATCATTATGTTATGGGGTTTTATATCCCTGTGTACTATATTTTTTCTGTGAGCGTGTTCAATGGCGTCACATATTCCCATAGCATATTCGCAGGCTTCCTGCCATTTTATCTCTCTTGACTGGATAAGCTCTTTTAAGGTTACGCCTTCTATATATTCCATTACAAAATAATCTTTTCCGTTTTCCTGACCGACATCAAAAACCGAAACGATATTATGATGACTCAGACTTGCCGCCGCCTGCGCTTCAACCCTGAACCTCTCTACAAATTCCTCGTCTCCCCTGCGTTCTTCACGTAACATTTTTATTGCTACATATCTGTTAAGCAGTCTGCATCTTGCTTTATAAACTATCGCCATTCCGCCGCTGCCTACAATTTCAAGTATTTCGTATCTGTTGCCAAGTATGCTGCCTATCATTTCGCCGCCCCTTTCAAATCAATTACTATTGCAGTCAGATCGTCTGTACTTCCCGCTTTTTGTGCAGTTTCGCACAGCACCTGCGCCGCCTTTTCAGGAGTATTTTCCTCCGTAATACTGATTATTTCACTGTCCGACAACAAATTCGATACCCCGTCCGAACAGATTACTATATAGTCAAAATCTTTTTCTATCTCCGTTGTTTCTTCGGTTACCGTATCCTGTACACCAAGCGCATTGGTGATTATATTCTTCATCGGATGCATTTTCGCATCTTCTTCGGAAAGCTCCCCGTTTTCAACAAGCTGCTGTACATATGAATGGTCTTTTGTCACAAATTTAATTTCACCGTCTTTTATTATATATACCCTGCTGTCGCCGATATGTGTTACCGTAATCTTTTTCTTATCCACAATACACATCGCTATTGTGGTTCCCATACCTTCCAGCTCTTTTTCTTCGGCGGCTTTATTTAAAATTGCCGTATTTGCTTTTGCTATCGCTTCCGAAACAGATTTTTTCGTGTATTTATCCGTTTCCTTGCCGATAATTTCTATAGCCATTTTACTCGCCACATCTCCTGCGGCGTGACCGCCCATACCGTCGGCAACTATGAATTTTCCCCTGTCGCCTTCACTGCAGGCAAAAAAGCTGTCCTGATTTTTTTCGTGCTTAACGCCCGTTTTGCTGTAAGTCCCGGCAATCATCCTATCCCTTCCTTTCCTCTGATTTATTTTTCGCACCTGCTCTGAGCTGTCCGCAGGATGCCTTTATGTCATTTCCGAGTTGCCGTCTTATCGTGGCGTTTATATGCCGTCTTTCAAGCTCCTCTTTGAATTTTCTGCTGTTTATTGTTTGTCTTATGTTCTCTCTTGCTTCATTTACGGGAATGAGGTTCACATGGCATTGCATACCCCGCAAAAGTCCCGCAAGCTGAGCTGCACATTCTGCTGTATCATTCACATCGCGTATCAGAGTATATTCAAAGCTGACACGTCTGCCCGTTATTCTTATATATTCCCTGCACGCTCGTATAAGCTCAGCAATTCCGTATTTTTTGTTTACGGGCATTATACTGCTTCTGAGTTCATCATTTGGAGCGTGGAGCGATACCGACAGGGTGACGGGCATTTTCTCCTCCGCCAGACGGTAGATTTTATCCACAAGTCCGCAGGTAGAAAGCGAAATATGTCTGTAGCCTATGTTTATACCGTTTTCGTCACCTACATTTTTAAGAAATTTTATTACATTGTCATAATTGTCAAGCGGCTCGCCTATTCCCATAAGGACAATGTTTGATATTTTTCCGCATTCTTTCTGGGCAAATATTACCTGGTCGAGGATTTCACCCGCTGTCAGGTCACGGCTTTTTCCGCCTACTGTTGAAGCACAGAATTTACAACCCATATTACAGCCCGCCTGAGTAGATATACATATACTTTTGCCATGCTTGTACTCCATCACGACGCTTTCTATAAACTCGCCGTCAGAAAGTTTCCACACAATCTTTACCGTTCCGTCCTTTGATATGTACTTTGCATATATCTCGGGGACGCTTATAAACGAATTTTCCGCAAGCTTTCCTGCAAAGGCTTTTGATATATCCGTCATTTCATCAAATTTTCCGACGCCTCTGTGAAGCCATGCAAAAATCTGTTTTGCTCTGAATTTTTTCTCACCCATGGAGGCTATAAATTCCGTCAGCTCTTCATAGGTCAGGTCTTTTAAATTTATCACTTAACTCCCGCTTTCCGTCAGTCCGATATTTTTCTGAATTTAGCAATATAAAATCCGTCATACGAATTTTCGGACGTAAAAAACTGTTTTTGCGTATCGCCTATTACATCACTTACTGCAGGTGCAAAATTTTTATGCGTTTCTAAAAATTTCTGTACCATACCCTCATTTTCTTCGCGGCAGACCGTACAGGTCGAATATACCATCTCACCGCCGCAACTGAGATATTCCGCCGCATTGCAGAGTATTTTATACTGAATTTCTGTCAGCTCCCCTATATCCTCAGGGGTCCTCACGTATTTTATTTCGGGTTTACGTCTTAATATACCCAGTCCCGAGCAGGGCGCATCAACCAGGATTTTATCAGCTGTATTTTTATATTTTTCATTTAAAACACACCCGTCACCGAGCACAGGATTTATAATACTTATCCCAAGTCTTTCGGCTGTGGTCTTTATAAGCTCCAGCTTATGTTCATACACATCAAACGCCGTTATTTTCCCTTCATTTTCCATAAGCTGTGCCATATAGGTTGTTTTACCGCCGGGCGCAGCACACATATCTATTACTGTTTCCCCTTTTTTCGGGGCAAGCACCGCCGCCGCAAGCATTGACGCCTCGTCCTGCGGATAATAATACCCTTTCAGATACAGCTCGTCTGTTGCAATTTCAGGTGCTTTACCGAGAACTACTCCGTCCTTGCAAAGCTCGGTTCTTCTGCCGTCCATAAGCCTTGCCAGCTCCTGCGCCGAAACTTTCAGCGTGTTCGCTCTGACAGTAAGCGGCGGTTTTGTATTTCCCGCTTTTATCATAGCTTCCGCCTCGCCGGGATACTCGCTCAGCCACATATCGCAAATCCATTTCGGCAATGAATAATATACCGACAGATATTCCGATTTTTCTTCGGGATATTTAATCTTTTTATCGCCTCGCAGTATACCTCTAAGTACAGCGTTTACCATACCGCTTGCAAAGCTTTTTCCCGATTTGCGTACAAGCTTTATACTTTCATTTACCACAGCATAATCGGGAATTTTATCGGTATATATAATCTGATACACACCCATGCGCAGTACCGCCAGCACCGTAATATCTGTTTTTGTAAGCGGACTTTTCAGATAATGTGACAGAATAAAATCTATATGGATTTCGTTCTGCAAAACGCCGTACACAATATTTGTGACAAGTGCTTTTTCCCTTCGCTCCATACCTTTTAGCTTTTCAGCAAGTTCAAGGTTTGAATAGCTTTTATTCTTATATATATTCAGTAATATTTCCAGTGCCTTCTGTCGTTCAGTCATTTTTTCAGTCCCTGTTTCTTGTTATTAATATCAGTCTTAAAAGACTCATCAGACTTGTCAGCATTGCCGCAACATAAGTAAGAGCGGCGGCAGACAGTACCTTTTTAGCTCCTTTGAGTTCTTCGGGCGAAAGCGTATATGAGCTTTCCAGTATCGCAAGTGCTCTGCGGCTTGCGTTAAATTCAACGGGCAGAGTTGCCACCTGAAACAGTACAACCGCCGAAAACAGTATTATTCCTGCATTTACAAGCATAGGCATACCAAATATCAATCCAAGAATTGCCATAGGCATAGCCGCCTGTGACCCGATATTTGCTACAGGCAATATGCTGTTGCGGATTTTTATAGGCGCATAACCTACAGAATGCTGTATCGCATGACCGCTTTCGTGAGCCGCTACACCGATTGCCGCTACGCTGCTGCTGCCGTATACAGGCTGAGACAGTCCGATACTGCGGTTTCTCGGGTCAAAATGGTCTGTCAGTTGTCCCGCTACAGGGTGTACCGTTACATCATTTATCCCGTTACCTCTTAAAATGGTTCTTGCCGTTTCCTCGCCCGTCACTCCTCTTGCGGAAAATATTTTTGAATATTTGGCAAAAGTGCTTTTAACCTTCATCTGTGCATAGAGTGACAAAAGTATAGCCGGCAGTACAAGTACAATATAATAAATATCAATTCCGTAATAAGGCATATTATTTCTCCAATCATTTCTTAATCAGAATATCATTACCCCTGAGCAAATCAGCGGTATTCATTCTCTTTTTACCTTCAAGCTGAACCTCGTCTAAAGATATACAGCCGTCAGCCGTCTGAATGATGAGTTTTCCCTTTTCTTCAATTCGCTCGCCGGGCTGTTTTCCCGTATTTTTTTCTATTACCGTTGCTTTATACACTTTCATTATACCCTTATCGGTAAAGGTGTATGCCACAGGCCAGGGATTCATTCCCCTTATTAAATTATATATCTTTTCTGCCGGCTGTGCAAATGAAATTTCTGCCATTTCCTTGCGAAGCATAGGAGCGTGAGTAGCTTTTTCCTCATCTTGCGGCACGGGAGTTATCCCTTCGCCTGCAAGAGCATTTACCGTATGCCTCAGAAGCTTTGCGCCTTCCGCCGCCAGTCTGTCAAACAGCTCGCCTGCTGTTTCCTCTCTGCCTATCGGTGTCTCAAAAATCTCAAGAATATCACCGCTGTCAAGCCCTTCGGACATATACATAGTGGTAACACCTGCTGTTTTATCACCGTTTATTACACTCCACTGAATAGGCGCGCTTCCTCTGTATTTCGGTAAAACCGAGCCGTGCAGATTTATACAACCCATACGCGGATAGTCAAGTATATATTTCGGCAGGATTTTACCGTATGCCACAACAATAATAATGTCGGGTTTTTCCTCATCTAAAATCGCCGAAAATGCACCGTCCCTGAGCGTTTCGGGCTGATGCACTTTAAGTCCCTTTTCCAGGGCAAATTCTTTTGTGGCAGGAAACGCTAATTTCCCGCTTCTGCCTTTAGGTTTATCGGGCTGGCATACCACACTCGTTATATTTATACCCTCATCTGCCAGAAGCTCTTTTAAGCTTTCCACCGCAAAATCGGGCGTACCCATAAAAATAGCATTAATCATTTTAGTTAGTCTCCGTTCCGCCGCACCGCGGCATACAATTTATAACGTACGTGGAAAAGAAGTGGCGGCTATTGCTGCTTAGAAGCTAAGTGAGGTTCCAAATTTTCAATTTGGGTAACCGAACTTATGCAACTTGTTGTAGAGCGGTGCCGTACAAAGGTACTGCCCCGAGCAAGAAGCAGTGATATGTG
>JAZOTK010000108.1:0-14250 GCA_045657605.1 Clostridia bacterium | reverse complement strand
TTATATGTGACAGGAATTTATTTCCCAGCCCTTCGCCACGGCTTGCACCTTTAACAAGTCCTGCAATGTCAACAAATTCGATTACTGCCGGTGTTATTTTCTGCGGATTATACATTTTCGCAAGCTCATCAAGTCTTTTGTCCGGTACGGAAACAATCCCCACATTAGGCTCAATTGTACAGAACGGATAGTTTGCCGATTCCGCACCCGCTTTGGTGATTGCATTGAACAATGTACTTTTTCCGACATTCGGAAGCCCTACTATACCTAATTTCATTTATTTTATCATCCTTTCCAATCTCACACTTGACAAACTGCAAAATATGAGATATACTTATATATAGGGTTTTATATATTTACCCACATATATTACAGATCTTGTTATTTTTATAACATTACTGATAAATATAATTATACCACTTTATACCATAAATTGCAATAGTTTTTTCATATTTTTGTTAATAAATTATAAGTCCGGGAAGGTGTGAAAAAATGCCCAATAATACCATACTTGTAGTAGATGATGATTTTAATATTTGCGAGCTTATAAGGCTTTATCTTGAAAAGGAAGGATATTCGGTAATAACCGCACATACAGGTCCTTCCGCAATAGAGAAATCCTCTTCCACTCATCCGGCACTGATTCTTCTCGATATTATGCTACCCGGCATGGACGGGTTTGAGGTATGTCGGGAAATCAGAAAAACAAGCAACGTTCCCATAATAATGCTTACAGCTAAAGACGATACTTTTGACAAGGATCTCGGTCTTGAAATGGGCGCTGACGATTATGTTGCAAAGCCTTTTGATACCCGCGAACTTGTCGCAAGAATCAAGGCTGTACTCAGGCGATTTGAGACCAAAGAGGACGATGCGAAAATCGCTTCATATAATAATATTGAAATAAATATTTCAAATTACGAACTCAAAATCAAGGGTGAAACCCTCAGCGTTCCCCCAAAGGAGCTTGAACTCCTTTATTTTCTTGCTACCAATCCCAATAAGGTTTTCACAAGAGAACAGCTTCTTGACGAAATATGGGGGTATGATTTCTTTGGCGATTCCCGTACTGTCGATGTTCATATAAAAAGAATAAGAGAAAAAATTGAAGGTAACGAAGATGGCTGGGCGCTTAAAACCGTCTGGGGTGTCGGATATAAATTCGAGGTTGCACCAAAGTAAACAACGAGGTGATAATTTTTGCGAAAAAATTTTTTTATACTGTGTTTTGCAATGATCTCTTCCTGTTTCCTGCTAACCGGTATATTGCTCAATCATTTTCTTAACAGCTATTTTGTTGATAAAACCACTTCGCAGATGACAGGAACCGTGGACAGCGTTATAAATTATATTACCGAAAACACACAGAATACAGCTCAGCTGAACAATATTCTGGATTTTTACAGTCTGACCTCCGGTTCACATATTATTGTTTTTGATAATCAAAAAAGCATCGTTGCCTGTTCTTCTTATGCGGAACAGAAAATGATAAACGGCAAAATGCCTACCCTGCTTGTAATGGAAATTTTAAACGGTGGGGACGTAAGCGTAGTTGATAATTTTAATTTGCTGTTTGATACTCAGGTAATTGTCGTAGGCAAACCTATCCGCTATGACAGCCACATCATCGGCGGTGTGTTTTCCGTTATGCCTATGCCTTATCTTGCTGAGCTTAAATACGAAATATTCAAACCCTTTTTATTTGCCATGATGATTGCACTTGTCTTTGCAGGAATATTTTCTTACCTGATTTCAAAGAATATAGAATCACCAATACGGGAAATAAATAACGTATTGCGTCTTATTTCAAAGGGGAATTTTGAAAAACGTCTCGACCTTAATTTGGGCGGCGAGCTCCGTTATTTATCAAAAGACTTTAACGAAATTGTGTCGGCTCTGCAGAATCAGGAGATGACAAGAACAAACTTCATAAGCAACGTATCTCACGAGCTTCGCACACCTATGACAATCATTACCGGATTTTTGCAGGGTATTCTTGATGGAACCATTCCCGAAGAAAAGCATTCGGAATATATAAATCTTGTTATAAACGAAACAAAAAGACTTACAAGACTGGTAAACGATTTGCTTGATGTGGCACGAATCGAATCAGGTGCGAAAACAATGACATTTGATGTTTTTGATATAAATGAACTTCTCCGTGTATCTCTCCTGAAATTCGAGAATAAAATTGAGGAGAAGGAACTTGATGTACGGCTTATTTTTGAATCTGACAGCCGTAGCGTATACGCAAATCAGGACAGTATCACCCGTGTTGTAACAAATCTTATTGACAACGCCGTTAAATTTGCTGACCCGATGGGTTATATATGTTTAAAAACCGAGGTCAGGGGAGACACTGTTTATATAAGCATTGAAAACTCGGGCGAAGGTATTCCCGAAGATGAGCTTGCGCTTATCTGGGAAAAATTCCATAAAAGCGATAAATCCCGCAGTATGGATAAAAGCGGTGTCGGACTGGGGCTTTATATGGTAAAAAGCATTCTTCGCAGCCACGACCGTGATATTGTTGCCGAAAGCAAACCCGGAGATTATACGAAATTTACATTTACACTTAAAATACACAGACACACAGGAAAGGAAGGATAAAAATGGCAATAAAAATAAAAACAAGCAAAGGCGATATAAAGATTTCAAACGGCGTACTTATGAAAACAATAGCCAAAATTGCTACAAACTGTTATGGCGTTATCGGTCTGACTTCAAGTTCAAACGGAAAATTGCTTAACGAAAAAAATATTTTAAGCCTCGCAAAAGGCGTAAAAATCAAGGTTGAACACGGCAAGCTTGCCATTGATTTGCATATTGCCACAACCTACGGCATAAATATGCATACCGTAAGTGAAAGTATCCGTAACAGCGTGAAATACCAGATTGAACATTTCGCCGGTGTAGAGGTTGGCAGATTTAATATTCACGTGGAAACCGTTAAAGTTGTAGACTGATTTGGAGGAGATAACATGGATAGTATAACTTTTTGCAATATGATTATTTCCGCCGCCAATCATCTCGGAAATAATAAAGAGGAAATAGACAGACTTAACGTATTCCCCGTCCCCGACGGCGATACCGGAAAAAATATGTACCTTACAATGAGAGGTGCCGCAGACGCTGCCCGCGACTGTGAATCTCTGCCTATACCGAAAATATGTGAAAAAATTGCTTCTGCAACACTTAAATCTGCACGAGGTAATTCAGGTGTTATTCTTTCACAGCTTTTCAGAGGTCTTTCAAAAGGAATATCCGAGCACGGTGAATTTTCTGCAAAAGCTCTTGCAAACGGTTTTAAAATAGCCGCTGATACAGCATATAATGCCGTTATGAAACCTACGGAAGGTACCATCCTTACCGTAGCCCGCGGTTGTGCAAACGGAGCCGCAAAAGCGAGCCAAAACAGCGAAGCTGATATTACTGCAGTAATGAAGGGTGCCGTTGACGGTGCATCCGAAGCTCTTGAAAAAACTCCGACTATGCTGAAAAAACTGGCAGAAGCCGGCGTAGTTGATGCAGGCGGAATGGGTTGGTTATGCATACTTCAGGGTATGTATTATGTTCTTACTGAAGGTAAAATTATAAACAGTAATGAACCGACAGCGACATCTACCTCACAAACCGTACCGGGAATGACCATCAGCAGTGAAGAAATCACTTTCGGTTACTGTACCGAATTTATTATTGAAAAGAAAGATAATCTATCTGATATAAATAACCTGCGTAACGTGCTCTCCTCTATAGGCGACAGTATGCTTGTAATTGAAGATTTTGACGTGATTAAAGTGCACGTACATACCGATAATCCGGGTGTAGCACTTCAGGAAGGCTTAAAGTTTGGTAGCCTGATTAATATCAAAATCGATAATATGCGTCACCAGCATAACGAAAATATAACACAAGAAGCCAAAGAGGCTCCTGCTCCCAAAGCTCCTCCAAAACCTTATGCTTTTGTGGCAGTTTCTTCGGGAGAAGGTTTTTCTGAAATCCTGACCGAGCTCGGTGTTGCCGAGATAATCGAAGGCGGACAGACAATGAATCCCAGCGCCGGCGATATTGCTGATGCCATTGAAAAAGCAAACGCCGAAACAGTTTATGTTTTCCCGAATAATAAAAATATAATTTTAGCTGCGGAACAAAGTGTTGATATGGTCGACTGTGATGTTAAGATAATCCCCACTACCACACTCCCTCAGGGAATATCCGCACTTATATCATTTGATCCCGAATTATCTGCCGATGATAATAAATCAAATATGACCGAAGCGGCAGGAATAGTAAAAACAGGGCTTGTAACCTATGCTGTACGTGACAGCGAAACAAACGGCATTTCCATAAAGGAAGGCGACATAATCGCTCTCACCGGTAAAAATATCGTAGCTGCAGAGCAATCTGCAGAAACAGCTGCCATTTCGGTATGCGGCCATATCTGCGACGAAGATACAGGTATAATAACCATTTATTACGGTGATGAGATTGAAGAATCTGTTGCCGAAAAGCTCGGAGAAAAAATTGAAGCAGAATATCCCGACTGCGATGTTTCCGTTCAATACGGCGGTCAGCCCGTATATTACTATGTAATTTCAGCAGAATAATTTATAAACGAGGAAAAAAAGCGGATATATATCACCGTTTCTTTTCCTCGTTATGATTTACACTACAGTGCAGTAAGCGGAGGATTAAAATGAAAATACTAGCAGCAACAAACAACGAACACAAATTACGTGAGTTCTCACAGATACTGACTCCCTACGGGTTTGAAGTAATCAGCATAAAAGACGCCGGAATAGATATTGATCCCGAAGAAAACGGTAAAACCTTTGAAGAAAATGCTCTTATAAAAGCAACAGCTTTTTCTGAGGCAAGCGGTCTTCCGGTAATTTCAGACGATTCCGGTCTTGAGGTAATGGCTCTTGATCTCGCACCCGGCGTATATTCCGCAAGATATGCTCCCGGCAGTGATAAAGACAGGGTAAACAAACTCCTCGAAAATATGAAAGGTATTACCGACAGAACGGCACGTTTTGTTTCGGCTCTCGTAATAGTTTTCCCTGATGGAAAAACACTTGAAGCAAGAGGCGAATGTTACGGCATTATAACCGAATCTCCCGCAGGGGAAAACGGATTCGGCTATGATCCGGTCTTCTATGTAGAAAAATTCGGCAAAACCTTTGCTGAGCTGACCGCTGATGAGAAAAACAGCATCAGCCATCGTGGCGAGGCTTTCAAAAAACTGTGTCAGAAACTGCAAATATGTGAATAATATACAAAAAATTATAAAAATCAAGAGTAAAATTATCTTAAAAATTTAAATTTTACTCTTGATTTTTGACTAAAAATGTGGTATAATAATTAAGTAAGTTAAATCTGGGTGTAGCGCAGTTTGGTAGCGTGCTTGAATGGGGTTCAAGAGGCCGGGAGTTCAAGTCTCCCCACTCAGACCATACGAAAAAGACCGTGTGAATGCTAATTATAGCGTTTATGCGGTTTTTATTTTTTAATTTGTTACAAAACAGACGTAATTCTATACCAAATAGTTAACTTATAAGCAAGCCCTCGTTTATCAATATTTGTACATAAAAAAATACGGCCACGAAGTGTTTTCGTGACCGTATTTTTTATCGTTAAGTAAAAAATTACTTAAGTTCTACTTTAGCGCCAGCTTCTTCAAGTTTAGCTTTCAGAGCTTCAGCTTCGTCTTTAGAAACGCCTTCTTTTACAGCTTTAGGAGCACCGTCAACTAAATCTTTAGCTTCTTTCAGGCCAAGACCTGTAGCTTCTTTAACAACTTTAACAACGTTTAATTTAGCAGCACCAGCGTCAGCTAAGATAACGTCGAATTCAGTTTTTTCTGCAGCAGCAGCGCCACCTTCAGCAGGAGCAGCAGCCATAGCCATTACAGGAGCAGCAGCGGATACGCCGAACTCTTCCTCTAAAGCTTTTACAAGCTCAGATAACTCCAGAACTGTCATATTTTTAATTTCTTCCATTAATGTTGCAACTTTACTCATTTTAATTTACCTCCAAAATTTTTTATTTTTTATTTTTTCTTTAATTATTCGCCTGCAGCCTGTTTCTTTTCAGCAACTGCATTAAGAGCAACTGCAAGACCACGGATATTTCCGTTAAGCACATTTGCAAGTCCTGCGATAGGAGAATTGAGGCCTCCCAGTACCTTCGCAATAAGAACTTCCTTCGGCGGGAGATCTGCAAGAGCTTTGATTTCTTCAACGCTCAATACCTTACCGTCAACGAAGCCTCCCTTGAAAGAAAGCTCAAGGGTATCGTTTTCCTTAAGAAAATCTTTGAAAACTTTTGCAGGAGCAACCGGATCAGTGTCACAAACAGCGAGAGCCGATGTTCCTTCGAGAATTGCTGTTAAATCTTCAAGTCCTGCTTCTTTAACTGCAAATCTCATAAGAGTATTTTTAATTACCGCGTAATCTACGCCTGCTTCTCTGAACTTACGGCGGAGATTAGTATCCTGTTCAACAGTGATACCTTTGTAATCGATTATTATACCTGAAACAGAATTTTTGAACTTTTCAGCAAGCTCAGCAACAACCTGTTTCTTCTGGGCTAAAATCTTTTCACTTGGCATCCTTTGTTTCACCTCCTTGAGAATATTGGAAGCGCATATCAAAAAAGCGCTTTGTCCGCAAAAAGACAAAGCGCCGCAATTTTATCTCTAAAATACTACGATTGCGCTCCTCGGTAGGGCTTACTTTTACGCCTACTGTCTTTGGAACAAAATATATTATATCATATTTTATCCAATTTGTCAAGACCTAATTTATTTTTTAAATTAGTCCATTAATTTGGCCTGGTTGATTTTTATACCGGGGCCCATTGTTGATGCAACTGTAACGCTCTTTAAATACTGACCTTTTGCAGCGGCCGGTTTAGCTTTAACAATTGCGCTCATAAGTGTAGCAAAGTTTTCTGCCAGTTTATCAGCACCAAAAGAAACTTTACCGATAGGACAGTGAATGATATTGGTTTTATCAAGTCTGTACTCGATTTTACCTGCTTTAATATCATTTATAGCTTTTGCTACATCCATAGTAACTGTTCCTGCTTTGGGGTTAGGCATAAGACCTTTAGGACCAAGAACCTTACCCAGACGACCTACAACACCCATCATATCGGGAGTTGCAACTATGATGTCATATTCAAACCAGTTTTCGTTCTGGATTTTGGGAATAAGTTCTTCTGCACCTACAAAATCTGCTCCTGCCTGTTCTGCTTCAGTAGCTTTATCGCCCTTAGCAAATACAAGAACTCTTACTTTCTTACCTGTACCGTGAGGCAGAACAACCGCACCACGTACCTGCTGGTCAGCGTGACGTGAGTCAACACCTAATTTAACGTGTGCTTCAACTGTTTCATCAAACTTAGCTTTTGACATTTTAACAGTAAGACCCATAGCCTCAGCTGTGTCATAAAGCTTCAGTTTATCGTACATTTTAGCACTTTCCTGATACTTCTTTCCTCTTTTCAACTTTTTACCTCCTCAGTGGTTACACGAAAGGATTTTCTCCTCTCTCCCACGTTTTTAAGGTCCGCAACTGCGGACAGTTTACCAACGCGTTGCTGATTAGTCTTCAACAACAATACCCATACTACGTGCTGTACCGGCTATCATGCGCATTGCAGAGTCGATATTTGCAGCGTTAAGGTCAGGCATTTTCTGTTCAGCTATAGCCTGCAGATCTGCTTTGGAGATCTTAGCAACCTTAGTCTTATTGGGAACTCCTGAACCGCTTTCGATTTTGCAAGCTTTCTTAAGAAGAACAGATGCCGGCGGAGTCTTTGTTATGAAACTGAAAGATCTGTCTGCATAAACTGTAATTACAACAGGGATTATGAGACCCGCGTCCTTTGCTGTTTTTTCGTTGAATTCCTTACAAAACTGCATAATGTTAACACCATGCTGACCCAATGCAGGACCAACCGGTGGCGCTGGAGTAGCTTTTCCGGCAGGTATTTGCAATTTAATAAAACCTGCTATTTTCTGAGCCATTTGTAGCACCTCCTTATATACATTGTGGTAATGGCAGATATATTAAAATTTATATCCTCCCACTTATAAAAACAAGTCCGTTATACGTCCTTGAAATTATACAATTAATCAATAGCTTCAACCTGAGCTAATTCCAAATCAACCTCTGTTTCTCTGCCCATAAACAAATCAACGGAGAGTTTGATTTTATTCTTTTCGGCATTAAGTTCAAGAACTTTGCCGATATAACCGACAAGCGGTCCGTCTATAATCTTTACAGAATCTCCCACCTGATACTCGACCTGAGACGGAGCGGGCTTAAGTCCCATACCGGCGATTTCGCTCTCATCAAGGGGAACCGGTTTTGAATCAGATCCCACAAAGCCTGTAACGCCACGTATGCTCTTTACAGCATGCCATACATCATCTGACATAATCATCTTGAGAAAAACATACCCGGGGAAAATTTTACGGAGAGCACCACTACGGGTACTTTCCTTATCTTCTTCCATAGGCACGCGGATATCCATAATCTGTTCCTGCATTCCGCGGTTCTCAATCATTTTGTGTATATTAGCCTCAACCTTTTTCTCATAGCCGGAATAGGTGTGGATTACATACCATTTAGCACCTTCAGCCATATAATCAAAAAGCAACTGCAATGTCGCTTTTCTTTCTCTCCTTTACAAAAATAGTTTAATTAATCAGCCTCTTTCAAAAAGAATGTTAAGGCCGTTCATAAAGATCCAGTTAAGCAGGGATATGAATGCACCTACTATTATAACTGTAACTATAACTATTGTTGTATCTTTTACAATTTTTTTAGGAGTAGGCCAAATAATCTTTTTAAATTCGGCTTTTGTGCCTTTAAACCAAGACACACAGGATGCTCCAAGAGATTTAAAAAAGTTCTTTTTTACTTTTTCTTCAGCCATGTTCTTTCTCTCCTTTACTATTTTGCAACCGCAAAATTATTTTGTTTCTTTGTGAAGAGTATGTTTTTTGCAGAATCTGCAATACTTATTCATTTCAAGTCTGTCCGGATCGTTCTTCTTGTTTTTCATAGTATTGTAGTTTCTCTGTTTGCAATCGCTGCAAGCCAAGGTAATTTTAACTCTCATTTTTCTTTCCTCCTGTATATTAAAGTTTATGTGCAAAAAAAAAGAACCCACTTAGGTAATATTAATTATATCACATTTTTTATCTGTTGTCAATAGAAAAATATAAAATAAATTGAAAAATCCCAAAAAAATAACAAATTGTCAAATTTCGGGGGCCGTTTCCTTTTTCTTTTTGATGTTTTTTACAAAGAAACCGGCTCCCGAACATTTTTCTTCCTATATAATATATATAATAAATATATCATTTTCTATACATCATCAAGCAGCGGTGCTTAAAATCATCACCCCACTCATAGGCCTCTCCGAACATCAATGCCAGCAAGCAAGGCAGCTTAATGTCAGATACAGCTTAGACAAAGCATCTCACACCTCACAAAAGTTATCGTTCGTTAACCTAATGTTTTTGCTCACAATTAAGTTATCACTTGTTAACGTTTTATAGCAACGGATTTTCTATTTCACAAAGCTGCGATATAATTTCCCACGCGTCTTCTTTTCCTTCACCCGTTTCTGATGAAAACGGCACAAGAATATCTTCTTCATCCATATCAAGAGTTTCATATATAACCTGCAGATTCTCCTGCAATTTCTTTTTCGACAGCTTGTCCGTTTTTGTCGCAAACGCTATCAGGAATCCGTGATTATGTCTTATCCACTGCGCCATCCCTACATCATCTGCCGTCGGCTTGTGTCTTGAATCCACCAACAAAAGCGTATATTTAAGCTGAGGGCGCACAGACAGATACTCTTCGATCATTTTGCCCCACTTTTGTTTTTCTTGCTTCGAAACAGCCGCATATCCGTACCCCGGCAAATCGACCAGATGCATCGCATTGTCAATATTATAAAAGTTTATCTGCGCCGTTTTTCCCGGCGAAGAGCTGGTTCTCGCCAGCTTCTTTCTGTTAAGTATTTTATTTATAAATGAAGATTTGCCGACATTCGACCGTCCCGCAAAAGCCACCTCCGGCACAGAAGCCGTAGGATACTGTTGCGGCCTTACCGCCGATACCGCAATACTCGCATTATGAATATTCATGTTAACCTCCGTTCACTCTCTTCATTTTGTTTTAGTTATCATTTGTTTACCTTTTATTCCCATTCTGCCAAGCTCAGCCAGGCTATTTAATTCTTTAAATTTATTCTACCACATCTTCGTCTTTTTGTCAACATTTTTCCGCATAGTTCTCCACACCTTTCCCATAGCTTATTGACAAAAACAATACGGTATGATAAAATTATAATAAGGTTTATATTTGTCATGTAGCAACATCAACAGACGGAAAGTTCTAAAGGGTTAATTGCAAATATAAAAACAGCATTATCCGGTTAAACTACAAGAAAGAGGCAAAATAGAATGTTAAACAAATTATTTAAAAGTGTATTAGACCAGGACACAGCTCCTGTTGTTGTTTGCGATATGGATGATATTATAGTATATATGAATCCGGTTGCAATAAAGCGTTATCACAAAGATTTAACAGGCAGAAGCATAAAAGACTGCCATCCCAAGGACGCTAATGAAAAAATCGACAAGGTGCTCGCCTGGTTTAAAGAAAGCAACGACAATAACATCATATACACCTATCGCAACGACAAGGAAAACAAAGATGTATATATGGTAGCACTTCGTGATGATACCAAAAACTTAATAGGCTATTACGAAAAGCACGAGTACAGAAACAGAGAAACTGATACATTATACAATTTTAAGTAGGTGAAAATTATAAATACATTTGAAAAAATTTACGAGGTTGTCAAAAGCATTCCCAAAGGCAAGGTTGCGACGTACGGGCAGGTTGCATTTCTTGCCGGCAACCCTCGTTGGGCGCGAGTTGTAGGCTACGCCCTGCATAACAACCCCGACCCGTCAACCATCCCCTGTCACAGAGTGGTGAATCGCGAAGGAAAGGTTGCCGAATCTTTTGTGTTCGGCGGCGGCAACTCTCAGAGAAAATTACTTGAAGCCGAAGGCATTGTTTTTGAACCGGACGGTAGGATAGATTTGAAAAAATATTGCATCAGAATTTGAAATCAGGTGAAAGCTATGAAGAAAATATTATGTATCATATCAATTTTACTTTGCATACTACTTACCGCTTGCGGAGAAGATAAAAGCATTGGCATTATCGGCGGCAGCGACGGTCCGACTGCAATAATAGTTTCCGAAAAAGGAGAAAAAACAATGTACGAACAAATTACAGCTGAAGAAGCAAAAAAGATAATGGATTCAGGCAAAGAACATATCATTCTTGACACAAGAGAGCAGGACGAATATGATAGCGGACATATCGCCGGCAGCATCCTGATCCCATATACCGAAATCGAAAACAAAGCAGAAACAATGCTTCCCGACAAAAACAAACTCATCCTTGTTTATTGCAGGTCAGGCAGACGAAGCAAAATCGCCGCTAAAAGCCTTGCATCGCTTGGCTATACCAACGTAAAAGAATTCGGCGGCATCATCGACTGGCCTTATGAAATAACAAAATAACTCTTCGACAAAAACGGAAAGGGCGTGATTTTATGCCATTACAAATCATACGACACGATATAACCAAAATGAAGGTTGATGCAATTGTAAATACCACCAACGAAGAAATGGTTGGTTATAGCGGCATTGATGAGGCAATACATTTGGCAGCAGGCCCTCTCCTTGATGCCGAATGTGAAAAAATCCGCCCTTTATTTTTAGGCGAAGCAAAAGTTACTAAAGGGTATAATCTTGATTGCAAATACATAATTCACACTTCCGGCCCCGTATGGCATGGAGGAGATAATCACGAGCAGGAACTGCTGGAAAGCTGTTATAAATCATCCCTCACGGCAGCTGTCGATTACGGTTGCGAAACAGTAGCATTTCCGCTTATTTCTTCCGGCGTGTATTGTTACCCCAAAGACCAGGTGTTAAAAATTGCCATTTCGGTTATTACAGAGTTTTTGTTCAAACACGAATTAACCGTGTATCTTTGTGTGTTTGATAAAAAATCATACTCTTTCAGCAAAAAGCTTTTTGCTGATATAAGTGAGTTTATAGACGACAAGTACGTGGAAGAACACGACGACGGAAGTATCAAAGAATCCGAAAGAATTGACCTCCTCTTTTCTTCCAAAGAATCCCTCGCACAAGACTGTGTTCTGCCATTGCAAAAAATGTCCGCTCCATGCGAAAACTTCTGCACCGTCGAAAAAAACAAAACTTTACAGGATTATATGAAGTCTATGGATAAATCTTTCGCATTCAAGCTCTTTGATTTAATTGACGAACGCGGAATGACAGATGTAGAATGTTATAAAAAAGCAAATGTTGATAAAAAGACTTTTTCAAAAATAAAATGCAATCCCGACACATACAGACCTTCAAAGCAAACAGCGGTTGCATTTGCAATAGCATTAAAGCTTAATCTTGAAGAAACCCAGAACCTCCTTGCCTCAGCCGGTCTTACTTTATCCCAAAGCTTCACATTTGACAAAATTATCCGATATTTTATTCAGCAAGGCAACTACGATATTTTCGAGATAAATGAAGCACTATTCGAGTTCGATCAGATATTATTGGGTTGTTAATTTTAAAAGTCTCCCGACAAGCGACCAATTTAATACCAAAACAATGTATAATGTGATTGTAAGGAAAACAAACCAAACAATCACATTATTTTTTTGGAGGTATTTAAAATGGTTAAAAAAACAAAAAACAACATTGCAGAAATGGTATTTATTTTAGACAGAAGCGGTTCGATGGCGGGTATGGAACAAGATACAATCGGCGGTTTCAACTCTATGATCAAAAAACAACAAAACCTCGACGGAACCGTTTACGTATCAACCGTTTTATTTTCAAATTCTTCAACGGTTCTGCATGACAGAGTTAATATTGCAAAAATCGAGCCACTAAATGAAAATCAATACGTTGTTGGCGGAGGAACTGCATTACTTGATGCAATCGGCGGAGCAATTCATCACATCGGCAATGTTCACAAGTATGCAAGACCCGAAGACGTTCCGGAACATACAATATTTATTATTACAACCGACGGCATGGAAAACGCAAGTCGGATTTATGGTAGTGAAAAAGTAAAACAGATGATTAAAAACCAAGAAGAAAAGTATGGTTGGGAATTCGTTTTCGTTGCAGCCAATATAGATGCAGTTGAAACTGCTGATAATTTAGGTATCCGCAAAGACCGCGCAGCGAATTATAATCCTACCGGCGAAGGAACGCAAAGCGTTTACGAAGCCGTAGATTGCTTTATGACCAGCGTCAGATGCAATGCCCCGGCAGCAGTCGAATGGAAAGAAAAACTAAAATAATATTGAAAGGACCTTTTCTATGACAGATAAAATCAAATCAGTTGCGCTGGGTCACGCCATTGGCGATGCGCTCGGTGTTCCCGTTGAATTTTGCGACAGAAGCGAAATAGACATTTCTCCCGTAACAGATATGATGGGATATGGCACATACCCTTATCCCAAAGGCACCTGGTCTGATGATACAAGCATGTCCCTGTGTACATTGGACAGTCTTACAAAAGGTTATATAGACTATAAAGATATTATGAATAATTTCATTAAGTGGTTAAACTACGGCGAATATACATCTACCGGAGAAACATTTGATATCGGCAGGACTTGTCTTAAATCAATAAATATATATTCTCATACAACCGATATAGAAACCTGCGGCAGAGCCGCCGAGCATTCAAACGGCAACGGTTCTTTAATGCGCATATATCCAATGACTCTATATCTGCACACAAGAAACGATATGTCTTTAGACGAAAAGATAAATATTATTCACAAGACTTCTGCGCTTACTCACGCGCACGAAAGATCTGAAATAGGTTGTGGTATATACTCATTCGTTTTATGGGAACTGCTTGATAATCCTGATAAAGAAAGCATTTTTAAAGGGTTAAATAAAGCAAAGGAATATTATAAAGAATATTCCGAGGCAGATAAATATAAAAGAATCTTTGATAAAACCTTTGTTCTGACAAAAAGAGACGATATATCTTCAAGCGGTTATGTTGTCTCAACCCTTGAAGCCGCCCTGTGGAGTTTGCTGACAACAAACAGCTATCCGGAATGCGTCCTGAAAGCAGTTAATCTAGGAGA
>JAZOTK010000107.1:0-2647 GCA_045657605.1 Clostridia bacterium | reverse complement strand
GTGGTCTATATTTTTTTATTCTGCGTTATCAAGGGTTTCTAAAAATGCAGCAATAGCATTTTCAAATTTATTATTTCCGGGATTGTAGTAAACAGAATTTTTTATATTATCCGGCAGATACTGTTGTTTCACATAATTCCCCGGATAGCTGTGGGGATATTTATATCCTTCCGACCTGCCAAGTTTTTTAGCTCCGGCATAATGACCGTCTTTAAGATGAGGTGGAATGTCGCCCGTGTCTTTTGAGGAAAGCTCGCCCATTGCCGCATCTATTGCACATATTACCGAATTTGATTTTGGAGAAGTTGCAAGCAGTATAACCGCATGAGCAAGAGGAATACGGGCTTCGGGGAATCCCAGCTGCATTGCACTGTCAATACAGGATTTTACAATAGAGGCTGCCGAAGGATATGCAAGCCCTATATCCTCAGAGGCAATTACCATAAGTCTGCGGCAGATTGAAATTAAATCGCCACCGGCAATAAGCCTGGCAAGATAATGCAGAGAAGCATTTACATCGCTGCCTCTTATAGATTTCTGAAAAGCGCTCAGAATATCATAATGACTGTCGCCGTCACGGTCATAGCGAATCGCCGGTCTGGCAGTAATATCAGTTACAAGCTCGAGGGTAATGGCAGGTGAATTGCTTTGGACTACCGTCATAAAACATACTTCGAGTATATTAAGAGCTTTTCGCACATCGCCGAAAGCAATATGAGCAATCTGCATAACAGCATTATCATCAATTGTAATATCAGACGAAAAATCCTTCTTTAATATTTCAAATCCACGCAAAATAGCGGGTTCAATATCCTCGGCAGGAATCTGTTTAAACTCAAAAACGCTACTGCGACTGAGTATAGCATTATATACATAAAAATACGGATTTTCTGTAGTTGAGGCAATAAGCGTAATGCTACCGTTTTCAATATATTCAAGAAGCGACTGTTGCTGTTTCTTATTGAAATTCTGAATTTCATCCAGATACAGGACGACACCGTCAACCCCATCGAAACTGTTCAAATCCTTGGCTATAGCCTTTATATCGCTGACCGAACCGGTCGTTGCATTGATATAATACAGTTTTTTGTTGGCTTTTTTTGCGGCGATTCGGGCAACCGTTGTTTTTCCGGTTCCGGAAGGACCGTAAAAAATCATATTCGGCAGGGTTCCGCCTTCAATAAGTCTGCGGAGCACCTTCCCTTCAGAAATAAGATGTTGCTGGCCTACAACTTCATCAAGAGAAGCAGGACGTATTCTGTCAGCAAGAGGTTGCATAACCATAACTCCTTCCTATATAATAAAAGAAGCCGCCGACCGGCGGCCCTTTTATTATTTTTTGTACAAGGGATATTTTTCGCAAAGAGCCGCAACGCCGGCTTTTACTTCTTCCTTCTTAGCATCAAACTCTGTTATTGCAAGCTTGATAAGATGAGCAATAGTTTTCATATCTTCTTCTTTCATTCCTCTGGATGTAACAGCGGGAGTACCAATTCGGATACCACTTGTTACAAACGGACTTAAAGTTTCAAACGGGATAGTGTTTTTATTAACCGTAATAGAAACTTCGTCAAGCATATGCTCAGCATCTTTACCGGTTACGCCCATCTTGGTAAGGTCAATCAGCATAAGATGATTATCTGTACCACCGGAAACAAGATCAAACCCTTCAGCAATAAGTGCATCTGCAAGAGCCTTTGCATTTTTTATAATCTGAGTCTGATATTCTTTAAACTCAGGAGAAAGAGCCTCTTTAAGGCAGACAGCCTTAGCGGCGATGACATGCATAAGAGGACCGCCCTGTATACCGGGGAATATAGCCTTATTGATAGCGGCAGCATATTCTTCCTTACAAAGGATAAGACCACCTCTGGGACCACGGAGAGTTTTGTGTGTAGTTGTAGTTACAAAATCCGCATAAGGAACGGGATTGGGATGAAGACCTGCTGCAACCAGACCTGCGATATGCGCCATATCAACCAGGAAATATGCGCCGACTTCATCGGCAATTTCTCTGAATTTAGCAAAATCTATTGTTCTTGAATATGCGCTTGCACCGGCAAGAATAAGTTTGGGTTTGCATTCAAGAGCGAGCTTTTTTATTTCGTCATAGTCAATAGTCTGTGTTTCTTCGGAAACGCCGTATGGTACAATATTAAAATATTTACCGGAAATATTCACGGGACTTCCGTGAGAAAGGTGTCCGCCGTGAGAAAGATTCATGCTGAGAACGGTGTCGCCGGGCTGGAGCATTGCAAAAAATACAGCAAGGTTTGCGCTTGCGCCGGAATGGGGCTGTACGTTTGCATGATCTGCGCCAAAAAGCTTCTTTGCGCGTTCGATGGCAAGAGTTTCAGCCATATCGACAAATTCACATCCGCCGTAATATCTTTTTCCGGGATAACCTTCGGCATACTTGTTTGTAAGCACGGTACCCATAGCGCTCATAACAGCTTCCGAAACAATGTTTTCCGAAGCTATAAGCTCAATACCGTTTCTCTGACGTGTAAGTTCTTTTTCGATAGCATCTGCTACTTCCGCATCATACTGCGCAAGGAGTTCCTGCCCCTCACTCCGCGGAAGAAGGAACAGGGCGGTAGACAGGGCATCCGCCGCACCGGAATCGCCGCAGAAAGTCGGAGGCCAA
>JAZOTK010000106.1:0-4912 GCA_045657605.1 Clostridia bacterium | reverse complement strand
CCTTCGTCATTTCCGGAAAGCCTGACGAAAAAATTCACGGGACAATATGCATACCGTAACCAATAATTGTCTACTTCGGTTCTTGTTTTTCCGACTAAGCTTCTGCCCAGACAAGCCTGCATTCGGCTTCGGCTCTTTGGGTTGTGGCGGAGTTATTTACTACGTGAGGGGCTTTTGTAATTTCAAAGCTTACCGCCCCGCCGGGCAGGGGAGCGGCAAGCAGACGGTCTGTCATATCGGTCAGCAATGAAAAATCACCACTGCTGCCGCACCGCATACAAAGAGTAAAAACAGACTGATACAGCCCACCGCCTCCGATATATTTCCTGACTAAAAGAGGCTCGCCCTCACGTCTCAGATAAATAAGGTTTTTTTCAAACCCCACCACATCTGAAAAAATAATATTTTCACCGGATAAAAATTTTTCAACCATATTAACAAACCCTTTCATAAAGTGAGGAGTTCCGACAGCGAGCCTTATCCTCGACCGGAAATTTTCCAATGGGGGACAGTTGTATTTTTGCGGTTATCCCTTATTCCGACCACGCGGAACTCCTCGCCATCGAGTATCATAATATCGCCGAGTGTGACATCAATCCGTTCGCGGGTCATAATCCGCATAACAGCTTTGGTATTCGGAAAATAACCGCCATTTTCAAAATATATATTTTCGGTAGTGTGAAACGAAATATCGGGAAATTTAATAAATTCACCGTCATGTATAATTCCTGTCATAATATCCCCCCTTTCATTGCGAGCCTACCCGATTCCGCAATACAGCAGACCTTTTCCGGCAAGATAAACCTGTGCGATTTCAGCGGCGAGCTTTTCGGCAGACGAGCTTTTGTCGTAAGAAATGCTGTAGCCGTCGTTGTTTTCCGACACAATCCCAAGGCGGGTGTCGTGACGGAAGAAAATTTCCGCCACGTGACATACCGCAAGGCTGATGTCGGTATCTTTATCAAAACTGCCGCAAATCATATTTTTCACAAAAGCCGAGGCAAAAGAGCCGTATCTTATAAATTCCCGCTCAGGGATAAGAGCCCCGCCGTAAATGTTTTTGTAGAAAGAATAATCGGCAAGCATTAAGCTATCACCGCCACAGCACTGCCGTATCTTACGGCTTTGCCTTCGGAGTTTACCTCAGCTACGGTTACGGTATGACCGCTTGTAACAGAGATTTCATCAGTAAGAGCTGTCCAGGAAGAGCAGTCCTGACCGAGAGTTACATTCTGTGCAGAAGCCGCCGCTTTATATACCAGCTTGCAACCGAGGGCGGGAGCAGGAGTTACGTTGATTTTTGTATAGCCTGTCTCACTGCCTTTTTCGGAAGTAACAGCAAGCTCACCGAGTACGGGAGCGCCGAATTTATATGCGGCAAAGGCATCATCTTTTATAACAAGGAACCCAAGACGCATAGTAGCTTTAATTGCAATCATATCCTGCTCAGCAAGAGAAATGGGTTTGCCGTCAGCATCAAGAGTACCCTGCAGAGTAGCTTCGGTCAGCACTTCAAACTCAATACCGTTACGGATACCCACAACGGAATATTTCCATTCACCACCGATTAAATCAGCCGCAGAGCTGTCCCAGGCAGCGCCTCTTAAAAATTCAACGGGCTGAGAGTAAAGCTCGCGGGTGTCTGTGCCTTCTATGTAGATAGGCGCGCCTGAAGTATCGCGGAGCTTACGGAGCATATTTTTTATACCGATATGACCCGCAAAACCGTTAACCTCATAACCGCCTGCTTCTACCATAGCCATAGTATCGGAAACGGCAAGGTCAGGTGAAACATTGTCCTGAACGAGCATTTTAGTGGAATTTATGCTACCCATAATGCTTGTAGCAAACGGAGAATTTTCGCCGAATATACAAGCCTTGTCGATAGTCTGATGGAACGCTTCGGTAATCTGGGGAGCCAGCTCGGCGAATACATCAACGATGCTGTCGTTAAGCTTTTCTTTTGTAACGGGGATAATAACAGCCAGCTTTTTGGCATTGATTTCGGGATGAATCCAGGTAGCACCGGAAGTAGCGATACGTTCGCCCTCGCCAACCCAGTAAGCACCGGGACCGTCAACTAAAACATTGAATTTTTTTGTATCGCTGTACATAGGTTCGATAGTGGAAAGACGAAGCACACCTGAGCCTCTCACAATATCGGATAAAATGGAATTAGCCTGCTCCTCGGGCACAAAACCCGAAAGTTCGTTTTTTAAGTAATTCATTGAATCGTCTCCTTAAAATATTTTTTTGAAGAAACAGAAAAAATTGTACCGAAGGTACACATCACGCGAGCGGAAGCTCGCCTTATCTTCTCGCCTGGTTTTCCTTTACGGCACGCATAAATCCGCCATAGGGAGAAGGGGTGGGAGAGCCCTGCCTCATACCGGTAGAGGATTTCTGGGAAAAAAGGAAGGGATTTTCCCGTTTGATTTCCTCAAGCTGCTCGTCAAACCCACGAAGTGTATGTCCGTCAAGCGAGATGGAAGAAAAATCGAGCAGTTTTGACACAAGAGCAGGATTTCTGGCACCGCACCTTGCCAGACGTAAATCCACAGCATTCTCAGTCTTTATGCGGCGTATATTTTCTTCCGCTTCAGCGGCGGGGATATAATCACCGCCGGAAATATCGGCAATTACAACAGTATTTTCGGGATTTTCGAGGTTATAGGCATCAAGCCTTTCTTTAAAAGCCTCAAAATCATCACCCAATACAGGTTTTAAAAAGTCCATAGCATCACCACCTTTCTGCACCTACGGTGCAATTCATGATTGTAGGGCTTAGCGGTTTTAGGCGAACCGCATAAGATTAATCAGTTCCGCCCTGCTCGCCTTCTTTCTGTTTTCTTCATCTTAATTATACCACTCAAAATAACCCCGTTACTTTCTATATGTAAATTCGGCCCAGAACCCTTGGAATAATGCGGAATTTGGGCGATAGTTCATAAAAAGTATTACAAAACCTTGACAAAAAGGCGATTTTGTGGTAAAATGGAGTATATATGTGACTATGAAATCTGACAAAACCTTGTATGTCAAAAATACAAGTAAATTTATCGGAGGAAATATGAATAAGAAAATTATTTACAGAGCGATACTGACACTATTGATAGTTGCAGTCGGAGCGGCGGCGAGTGTTCTTGTAATCCGTAACCGTGAAAAAACGGAACAAACGCGTAAAACAGTGAGCATTAACAGCCACTACGAATATGCTGCCGAGAAATCTGCCCCGCATGATTTGCTGATAACCTGCGAGGCGGGGGACTATGGGCTTATCCGTGAGGATGGAGGTGTGGCAGCAGCTCCTGAATACGATATGCTGATGACAAGCGATTACGGTATGTACTATTTTAAAAAAGGTACACAAAGCGGTTTTTTAAACAGCGAAACCAAACAGGTTTTTGTTACCGAAGAAGTAATTGCCACAAACGTCAGTGAGGATTTTGTAATCTATACCCGCGACGGCAAAAGCGGATTTATCAACATAAAAACCGGTGCGAAAATTGAAGCGGTCTATGACGCGGTTTATGACTTTTCCGAAGGACTTGCGGGCGTCTGCAGGGACGGCAAGGTAGGATTTATTGATACAGCAGGCGAGCTTGTAATTCCTTATAAATACTATTCAAAAGGCCTGTATTATTTCACATCGGGACTGTGCAGCGTTATAGAAGGCGAACCGGAGAGCGGGGAGTCCTCGTGCTATTATATTAATAAAAACGGCGAAACCGTAATTGACCTTGACTGTTCATACGGAATGCAGTTCTATGAGGACAGGGCGTTTGTACTTATGGGAGATAAATGGTATCTCATAGATAAAGAAGGAAATATGATAACCGATTTCGCTTTCGGTCCTTATGAAAAGAAAATGCCGGGCAGATTCAAAAACGGATATGCAACGGTAGTTGCCGACGGTAAATACGGTATTATAAATAAAAACGGCGAATTTACAGTCGCTCCGAAGTATGACGAGCTTCTTGAAATGGACGATGATAAGGTAGTGTTCCGTTTGGGTGAGAAATTCGGATATATGTGGAAAAGCGGCGGTGTGATAATAAGCGCTGTATATGACCGTATGACGAATTTCAAAAACGGTCTTTCCGTAGTATCTCTTGACGATAAATTCGGTGTTATAACCGACAGAGGGCTGATAGTTCTGCCCAATGAATACAGTAAAATCGAGATACTTGATAACGGAAAACTCAAAGTCTTTACAGACGATAAAACTTATTTCTACACAAGTAAAAACGGGGAAATTATCTGGCAGATGACTGTCTGATAATGCCTAAAATTAAATAAAATTAAGGAAAGGTGAAGAAACATGAAAAACATCAAGAAAATTGCCGCATTGCTTATGGCAGCTGCTATGATAATGGCAACCGCAGGCTGTGGCGAAAAGAAAACCAATGCAGGAAGCGATATGGAGTATATCAAGGATAAGAAAGAAATGGTTATCGGCTACACAATTTATGAGCCCATGAACTATGAAGACGAAAACGGCAAGCTGACAGGCTTTGATACAGAGTTTGCAGAAGCTGTATGTGAAAAACTCGGCGTTACACCTAAATTCGTTGTAATTGACTGGGATAACAAATTCCTTGAACTCGAATCAAAAGCTATCGACTGTATCTGGAACGGTATGACAATTTCCGATGAAGTTAAGCTTAACACAAACTGCTCTGACCCCTATGTAAAGAACGCTCAGGTAGTTGTAATGAAAAACGACAAAATCGCAGATTATGCAGATGTTGAAGCTATGAAAGAACTTAAGTTTGCAGCAGAAGCAGGTTCTGCAGGTGCAGCAGCAATCACAGACAGCGGACTTAGCGCTCCCGTAGAAGCAGCAGCTCAGACAGATGCACTTCTTGAAGTAGCAAGCGGCGCTGTAGATGCTTGCGTAATCGACATCACA
>JAZOTK010000105.1:0-2031 GCA_045657605.1 Clostridia bacterium | reverse complement strand
TACAACCTTTGAATCAACTCTGTTTTTCTGAAGCTCATTTTTAACGGCCGATTCAATTACATTCTGCTTAACCTGTGTAGCGTTCTGAGCTGTGGTAGCCGCAACCTTGCCCAGCATTCGCTTATATGTAGTATTGGCTTTGCCGTTACTGTTAAGAATTTTCTTGTTTTTCTTAAGTGCATCCACTTGACCGGCTATCTCAGGACTAAGCTTACCCATACTCTCTGCAGCTAATAACACAAGGTCAACCTCACCGTTATCAATTATCGCAGTACCGATGTTTTTTATTGAAATTTCTTCTGCTACTTTTCCAAAGACTTCTGAGCCTTCAAATAAATATCCGCTTAATTTTCCTACAAATGAACTATACAGAATATCGTTCCATTTTGCAGCTTCAAATGTTTCCCCTGTTGCTATAGAATGAAATACCGGCTCAAGAAACTCTTGCAAGCCTTCTTCTAATCCTTCAGCATTTGAACTCAATTCTAAATTCACAACAGCTTTTAAAAATACATTATCTATCTTATCTACAAGATTAGTAATTGCTTTGCTTACGGAATGGTTACCTCCCAGTTTACTAATACCGCCAAGAAAATACTGTAGTGCCGCCTCTGCAGTTCCAACAAAAAATGCATATGTTCTAGCCTGCTCTTTAGTATATCCTTCGTTTAGTTTTTCTTGATAAGCTCCTCCATGTGCTGATACGAAAGTTGATGCAGCCGCTAAGCCTTTTCCAATTCCAGGAACAAATGAAAGAGCCATAGTAGGCGCCATATGTACTGAGTTGGACACTAAATCGTTTCCTATCTGTCCAAGAGAACTTCCAAAAGCAGTATCTTCCCATTTTCCTTCCTTTATGTTATACCAAAACGGAAATGTAGCATCTTCTAAATCTTCCCTAACTTGAGCTGCCGCAAAAGAAAGCGCAGTTTGTGGAATATAATCCGATTCGGTGTCAAAAAAAGTTTTAACTTCTGATGCATAACGGTCTAATGCAGCACCAGCAGTTACTGTATATTGTTTTAATATATTACCCTCAGCCTCTTTAGCCATTTTTTTACCATGACGTTGATTGATAGTTTCCTGTATGTTATTAACGTATTTTTCAGCAATTTCATCATTTACTTCTCCGCCGTTTGCTTCTTCTACAGCTTTTCCTAGCCAGTAATGATATATTCTTCTTTCCTCATCATCCATATTCGAATAATTGAAGGAATACAATTTTTTCTTATATCCTTCCGTTTTTTCATTGTTAGATGAGTAATAACCTTTTTGGTCAAAATTTATAGCTGGTGTATTAGAAGCAGAGGGTGACTTAGTATGTGTGGATTCGTAATGTTCTTTTCCTAAAGCAATATATTTTTCACACTCAGGGTCATAATATTCGGATTCAGGATTTAAAACGCCGACCAACTTCAGATTTTCCTGCATTTTGTAAGCACCATTATAAAACCGTTGCTTATTAGATATTGCATTCTCAAGCTCAGTAATACTAGAATAGCCATATTTTTTAAGCAATTCATTCAACTGAGTTTTATATTCTGAAGCCTTCGCATTATTACCTCCGTCAGTAGCCAACCCTACTGAGCGCTTTTTGTATGCATTAGCAGCATTAGTGTACTTGTTTATATTCTGCTGTATCTCTTGCGCGCTTTTTAAAGCTGCATTAAGATTGGTAAGCTCAGTACCTAATGACTCTAAATCAGCCTTACCGTATTCAATTATGGTATTGTACTGTGCTTCGTTTTCGAATTTCGAATAAAAATCATTAGCCTGCGATACATTATTTTTAGCGGACAGAGAACTTTCCAGTATTCCGTCAAGAGTCTTCTGTATATTAGAAAACTCTTCTGAAGACAACAGCGATTTATTCGAATCATAGTTTCTCATTGGAATACGGTTATCAAGAGCATATAACGATTTTTTGATTTCGGCGGCACGTCTTGATAAATAATCATATTCCTTTATTTGTGAGGAATAATCACCATATTTGCTGACATCAGTCACAGATAATTTATTCCATTTATTAAC
>JAZOTK010000104.1:0-2475 GCA_045657605.1 Clostridia bacterium | reverse complement strand
TCGCAAGAGATTTTATATGCTTTGGCAATCCCGATGCCGTAATAGCCGTATGTGATGCTACCTGTCTTGAACGTAACCTGAATCTTGTGCTGCAAATTCTTGAAATTACCGATAATGTTGTGGTTTGTCTGAATCTGATGGATGAGGCAAAAAAGAAAAATATTAAAATTGACGTAAAAGGGCTGTCTGAAAAGCTCGGAGTGCCCGTAATTCCGACTTCCGCCGCTTCGGGAAAGGGACTAAAAGAACTGATGGAAGCGGTGATTGAAATAACAGAAAGAGGAAACAACAGAAAAGTGGCAAAAATAAATTATCCGCCACATATCAGGCGGGCGATTGATATTTTAAAGCCTGCTATATCGGCAGTAGTTCCCGAATGTAAAATAAAATCAGAATGGCTTGCCGTAAAGCTCCTTGACGGCGATGAAAAGCTGTGTGACTCGATTAACGAGTATTTAGGTATAAATCTGGCTGAAGCGGTAGCACCCGAGCTTAAGGCGGCAAAAGAAACAGAAAATCTGATTACCGCCGATATTTCAGCCTCTGCCACGGTACTGAGTGCTGAAGAAATTTGCAAAAACATAGTAGAATATGACGAAAATACATATAACGAACGTGATAAAAAAATTGACCGTATTCTTACGGGAAGAATTATCGGCTATCCTCTTATGGTACTTCTGCTTGCGGTAATACTCTGGATTACCATAGCGGGAGCAAATTACCCCTCACAGCTTCTTGCGTATATATTTGAAAAAACAGGAACCCTGCTGACCGGGTTTTTGGGCAAATGCAATGCTCCGCCCATTCTGACAGATATGCTGATAGGCGGCGTTTACGGTGTTCTTACAAAGGTTATTGCGGTAATGCTTCCGCCTATGGCAATATTTTTCCCGCTGTTCACACTTTTAGAGGATTTGGGGTATCTGCCAAGAGTAGCATTCAATCTGGATAAACCGCTGAAAAAATGCTGTGCCTGCGGAAAACAGGCACTTACAATGTGTATGGGATTCGGGTGTAATGCCGCAGGAGTTGTGGGTTGCCGTATTATAGATTCGCCCAGAGAAAGGCTGATAGCCATACTTACAAATAGTTTTGTTCCCTGTAACGGCAGGTTTCCGCTGATTATTTCCATAGCCACAATGTTTTTCGCCGCAGGAAGTTCATTTGCGTCGGCATTTGCGGTAACTCTTGCTGTAATAGCAGGAATTATAATGACATTTGCGGTATCAAAAATACTGTCAAAAACTCTGCTAAAAGGGGAGCCGTCCTCTTTTGCCCTGGAGCTACCGCCTTACAGGAAACCGGCGGTAGGAAGAATAATAATCCGTTCGGTGATGGACAGAACATTGTTTGTCCTCGGCAGAGCCGCAGTAGCCGCCGCTCCCGCAGGACTTATAATATGGCTTATGACACATATCAGCATAGGCGGAACCACAATTTTGGGAATTTGCAGTAGCTTTCTTGACCCGCTTGGCAGGCTGATGGGTCTTGACGGAGTAATACTTTTCGCTTTCATCCTCGGCATACCGGCAAACGAAATCGTAATGCCGATTATACTTATGGCATACACCGCATCTGCGGCGATGACAGACGGTGCAGGAGTAGCAGAGATGCAAAGGATATTGACAGCGAACGGCTGGACGGTAATTACCGCTGTAAATACGGTGCTATTTTCGATAATGCATTGGCCCTGTGCCACTACTCTTATGACGGTGAAAAAAGAAACGGGAAGCCTGAAATGGACAGCACTCGCATTTCTGATACCGACAGCGGCAGGCGTGGTGATATGTATAATCACAGCGGCGGTTATGAGATTAATTATTTAAAGAAAAATTCCATATATGATTTATAGGACCGTTGCCACGTCCCAAATCAAGCATATCGGCTATAGCACCGGTAATATATTCTTTAGCCGCCCTTACAGCTTCTTCCGTGTCATAACCCTTTGCAAGATTTGCGGCAATGGCGGAAGACAGACTGCAGCCTGTGCCGTGGGTGTTGGAATTGCATATATGCTTGCCGCAGTACCAGGTAATATCGCCATTTTGATATAGCAAATCATCGGCACTATCTATGTTGTGACCGCCTTTTATAAGAACACCGCCACCGCAGCCCGAGGCGATTATTTCAGCGGCACGTATCATATCGGCTTTATCCCTGATTTTAATACCGCTTAAAACCTCAGCTTCGGGAATGTTAGGTGTAATTAAATCCGCAATGGGGAAAAGCAATTCTTTAAGAGCCGTAACGGCTTCGGATTCAATCAGCCGGGAGCCGCTTGTGGCAACCATAACAGGGTCAACCACAATATTATGTGCACCGTATTGTTTCAGCTTTGCGGCAATTACGGAAATAATCTTTCGGGAAGATACCATACCGATTTTAACTGCATCGGGGAAAATATCCTCAAAAACGGCATCAAGCTGTTTTGCCAGAAATTCTTCGCCGACCTCGCAAATATCCGAAACACCGAGG
>JAZOTK010000103.1:0-17222 GCA_045657605.1 Clostridia bacterium | reverse complement strand
GCAAACAACCCGGAAAGATATATCACGAAAATCATCCTTAAAAGCTGTTCGGTAATTCTTGCAAAAGCACTTTTTGCAATTTTGCGGACGGCGGTGAAATATCCGTCGAGCACGCAGGAAGCAGAGATAAAGGGCATACTTACTCCCATTGCGCGTATTGCATCGGAGGTTTTGGGGTCGCCGAGCAGGCGGGTTGAAATAAACCCGCTTCCGAAAATAAGGGCAGTCGCGGCTACAGAGCCGAAACAAAATGAATATACAAGGCAGCGGCTAACAGCTTGTTTTACGCCGCTTTCCCTGTGCATAGCAAGTTCCTCGGCTACCAGGCGTGTAGCGGTAAGTCCTATGCCCGTAAGCGAGAAAGTGCTTGCCAAACGGTATACTGACATAATAAGCTGAAGGGTTCCCATTCCTTCGGCACCTATTTTACCTGAAATATATACGTTAAATACAACTCCGACAAGCTGCATAAATATTGATGTGAAAGTCAGGATTCCTGCACTCAGGATAAATTGTTTTAAATTTCTCATAGGACAATATATGAGTAAAAATATTAAAAAATTCGGAGAAACACGGCATTGTCGAAATAACACGCATAAAAAAGTTGCACAAAAATATTTATATTTATTGACATTGCTTTTTTCTTATGGTAGAATTATATTGAGTAAGTTCATAATTTTTTTGTTTTCGGAGGGCAGAGAAAAATGAGTACGGATAATTTGCAAAAGCTCGGAGTCAGTGAGCTCAGAGCGATGGCAAAGGAGTTTGGCATAAAGGGAGTAGCAGCGCTTAAAAAAACAGAGCTTATAGCCGTTTTGGAGGAATATAAAGAAAAAACCGAAGAAACAGAACCCAAAAAGCTTCTGTTTGATATAAATAAGACAAAAGAAAATGTAAGAGGAATCCTTGAAGTGCTTCCGGACGGATACGGCTTTGCGAGGGGGGCAAACTGCCTTGACGGAAACAGCGACATATATGTTTCGCCGGCAATGATAAGAAAATATTATCTGAAAACAGGCGATATGATTACGGGATATGCGGTTAAGCGAGAGGGCGAAAAATTTGAGGCGCTGGTATACATAAAAAGTGTTAACGATGAGAGGCCGGACGCTATAAGAAACAGAATTCCTTTTGAAAATCTGACACCTGTTTATCCCGATGAGAAACTTAAACTCGAAACCGACCAGAAAAATTATGCAATGCGTCTGATTGACGTAATAGCACCTGTCGGGAAGGGACAGAGAGGCCTTATTGTAGCTCCGCCGAAAGCAGGAAAAACAACAATTCTTAAGCATATAGCAAAAAGTGTACTGAAAAACAATAAAGATATACACCTGATAGTTCTGCTGATAGATGAACGCCCTGAAGAAGTGACGGATATGATACATTCTATTGACGGAGCTGAGGTTGTATATTCTACGTTTGATATGCCTCCGGAAAATCATGCGAAAGTAGCAGAGCTTATTATGGAGCGCGCTCAGAGGCTGGTGGAACACGGGAAAGACGTAGTTTTATTGCTTGACAGCATCACAAGGCTTGCAAGAGCATATAATATAACCGGCCAGGCGACAGGAAGGTCGCTGTCCGGCGGGCTTGATGCAGGAGCGTTGTATAAACCCAAAAAGTTTTTTGGTGCGACAAGAAATATTGAAAACGGAGGAAGTCTTACAATTCTTGCGACAGCACTGATAGAAACGGGAAGCCGTATGGATGACGTTATTTTTGAAGAATTTAAAGGTACGGGCAATATGGAACTGCATCTTGACAGGACGATGTCGGAACGCAGAATTTTTCCTGCGATAGATATTTTTAAGTCAGGAACAAGAAAGGAAAATCTGTTACTTAGCCGTGAAGAACTTTCGGCGGCGTGGGCAATCAGGAGAGCGTTTGGGAATGCGTGCAGCCCGGATGTTACAGAAATTGTTTTAAATAAGCTTATTGCAAGTGAAAACAACAGTGAGTTTGTTGATATGATAAACAAAGAAATAAAGGTTGAGCGAAAAAGGTATTAATATTCGGCGGAAAGCGAGGATATGAAAATGAAAAAACTGATAGCGGAAATTTTACTGGCAGTAACATTAATTACAGTATGTGCAATGCCGGTTGCAGCAATTTCCGATTCGGACTTTGAAAGTACTGCGGTAATTCTTATGGAAGCGCATACGGGAAAAGTTCTGTATGAAAAAAACAAGGATACACAGCTTGCGATGGCGAGCATAACCAAGCTTATGCTTTTGCTCCTGACAATGGAGGAGATAGAAGCGGGCAAAATTACTCTTGAGGATACGGTGGTAGGATCCCCGAAAGCGAAAGAAGTCGGAGGTTCTACAATATTCCTGGATATAGATGAAAAAATGTCGGTAGATGATATCCTGAAAGGCATTTGTATAAACAGTGCCAACGATGCGGCGATTGCTCTGGCGGAAAAGCTGGCAGGCAGTGAAAATGATTTTGTGGTAAGAATGAACGAAAAGGCTGCTCAGCTTGGTCTGGAAAATACACATTATGTTAATGTTACGGGACTTGATGCTGACGGACATTATTCCTCGGCTTACGACATAGCAAAGCTGAGCCGGGAGATAATGATGAAACACCCAAAAATTATGGAATACAGCCAGATAAGAGAGGATTGGCTGAGAGGAAAGCGAACACAGCTGGTCAATACAAACAAGCTTTTGTCAAGGTATCAGTACACAACCGGTCTGAAAACCGGAACGGAAACCAACGCAAAATACTGTCTTTCGGCTACGGCATCAAAAGACGGCATGAATCTGATAGCGGTTGTTTTGGGAGCTCCTACGACAGGGGCAAGATTCACTGAGGCACAGTACCTGCTGGAACATGGTTATGACAGCTATGAAATAGCAAATCCTGTGATGCAAGATGAATATGTGGGAGATATACCGGTTATAAAGGGTGCAAGAGATACGGCAAAAGCTGTTATAAAAGATGCATTCACTATGGTAGTGCCGAAAACTTATTCCGATAAGGTAAAAAAAGAAGTTGTAATGGATAAGGAAATCACTGCGCCTGCACCTGCGGGGACAAGAGTGGGAACAATGAAGCTTCTGGTTGCGGGAGAACCCGCAGAGGAATTGCCCGTGGTAATAGG
The DNA here is from genome assembly GCA_045657605.1 of Clostridia bacterium. Classification (GTDB taxonomy): domain Bacteria; phylum Bacillota; class Clostridia; order RUG12999; family RUG12999; genus JAZOTK01. Next base: position 14,110 of record JAZOTK010000103.1, on the reverse strand, counting down.
CGAGGATATAAACAGGATTACCTTCTGGCAGGCTATAGTTAAGGTGCTGAGATCAGTATTTACATTTTAATTTGCAAAAATTATTGTAAATACTATAGACAAAACGAAAAAAAATTGATATAATATAAGTATAGGCGAGAAAAAATTAAAAGGAGCGATACAGATGAAAAAAATAATAGCAATTCTTATGACTTTTACAATGCTTTGGGGTATGAATGCTCTGGCAGAAACACCTATAAGTGTAGTAATGGAAGGTGAAACTCTGGTTTTTGATACACAGCCGGTTATCGTAAACGACAGAACTATGGTTCCTATGAGAACGATTTTTGAGGAGCTGGGAGCAACGGTAAAATGGGATGCTGAAAACAGAAGTGTTGAAGCGTTGTTTGGCGACGGCACACATATTATGCTTTTTATTGGAAAAGATTATGCATATAAAAACAGTTCGTCTGCAAAAATAGATGCACCTCCGTTTATACAGGATAACAGAACTATGGTTCCCGTAAGATTTGTATCAGAAGCTTCGGGTGCAGGAGTAAGCTGGGATGCTGAAACACGTACAGTTAAAATTGTTCCGATATGGACAAAGGGGAATTTTATTCCTTTCAGTGACAACATGGACGTATCGGCTCCTTCAAGCGCAGACAGAAAAATGAAGATTACCGATGGAAGAAAAGACGGAAGCGCTTCGGTTTATACTTATGATATCAGTGCGGCAAGTATAGAATCTGTTATTAAGTACGAACAGATTCTGACAGAGCAGGGCTTCAAAAATGTTTACGGCACTGCAACAGACAGTAAAAAAGCGTTCTGGAACGGCAGAAAGGCAATTGAAACAACTCTTGACGGAACCACATACATTGTAAGAGTATACCAAAGCACAACAAAACCTGAATAATAAGGCAAAAGACTGTAAATTATAAATAAAAGCAGTACGAAAGGAAAGTGAATGAAATGGAAGAAAAAATTAACGTTCCTGAAATAGGCAATATAAAAATTTCCGAAGAAGTTGTGGCAATTCTTGCCGACAAAGCAGTAAAGGAAGTTGAAGGCATTGCCGGACTCAGCGGGTCTCTGGCAGATAGCTTTGCGGTTGTGCTTGGTAAAAAAGCAGCAACAAAGGGAATCGGTGTTGATATTAAAGAAAACGAAGCACAGGTTCATTTACACGTAACGGTAAAATACGGATATAGAATACCTGAAATTGCATGGCAGGCACAGGAGGCTGTTAAAACAGCGGTTGAAAGCATGACAGGACTCAACGTAGCAAAGGTAAATGTGAGTGTAGAAGGTGTACAGTTCCCTGATGAAACGGAATCAGCTAAAGAGGAAGCTGCAGAAGAAAGCGAAACAACCCCTGATGTTATCGAGGTTGTGGAGGAAGAAGAATAAACAGGTACTTTGGAAAATTCATACGGTCGTAGCATGCGATATGTAAAGAACAGGGCAGCCTAAAACAGAATATTATTTTAGGTAGTCCTGTTTTTGCTTAAATATGAAGAAGTAATATCAGATTGGAGATAAAAATGTCAGAAAAATCACTACAGATAGGGGATTTCGGAGAAATTCTAAGTTACAACAGAAGAACGGCAAGAGACCTGGCGTTTAAATATATTTTTCAGTGGAATGTAAGAGGAAATGAAGTGCTGGAGAATATGTCGGACCTTGAGAAAATGAAGTTTAAACCGAAGGACGAAGCATATATCAGAAATATTGTAAAAGTTGTTATAGAAAACTGCGAAACTCTTGATAAAATAATAGAAGAAAACTCCAAAGGCTGGAAAAAAGGCAGAATTTCAAATGTATGTCTGGCTGTAATGCGGTTGGCGCTTGGAGAAATGCTGTATGACGATGAAATAGGGGAGAGCATTTCCATAAATGAAGCTGTAGAACTTATGAAAACATATGACAGCCCGGAAGCGGCGGCGTTTGTCAACGGCGTGCTGGGCGGTTTTCAGAAGCAGAAAAAAACAGAAGCTGATGAAAAGTAACAGGAAAAACGAAAGGACTACAGAAAATGTATCTCGGAATTGACACCAGCTGTTACACTACGTCGGTTGCCGTTGTCTGCGAAGGAATTGTTGCAGATGAGAGAAAGCTACTGACTGTAAAGGAAGGTATGCGGGGACTGCGGCAGAGTGACGGAGTATTTATGCATATAAAAAATATGCCGGAGCTAATGAGGAAGGTTTCAAAGTTTTTGCCGGAGATAAAAGGTGTTTGTGTAAGCGAAAAGCCGAGACGGGAAGAAGGGTCATATATGCCTGTATTTCTTGCCGGAACAAGCTTTGCGGAAACGGTTGCTATGAGCCTTGGCGTACCTCTTATAAAAACATCACATCAGGAAGGACATATTGCGGCTGCAGTGGCAGATGCGGGATTCGATGACAGCGGTAGATTTATTGCTGTACACATATCGGGAGGAACATCGGAAATTGTCCTGTGTGAGAAAGATGAACTTGGATACAAAACTGAAATCGCAGGAGGAACTCTCGACTTGCCGGCGGGACAGCTTATAGACAGAATAGGAGTGGCGGCAGGAGAGAAATTTCCTTGTGGGAAAATAATGCAGGAGAAAGCCTGCTTGTCAGAAATAAAACTTCCGGTAACGGTCAGAGGATGCGGATTTCATTTATCCGGAGCAGAAACAAAGGCGCATTCTCTTATGGAAAGCATACCGGCTGAAGAAGTTTATTATGCCGCTTTTATCTGCATAGCGAAATCTCTTGAAGGTGCTTTAAAAAATGCCGCAGTAGAATACAAAACAGAAAAAATACTTATAGCAGGCGGGGTTTCGGCAAATAAGTATATAAGGGAATATCTTGAAAAAAGACTTGATGTATGTTTTTGTAATCCGATATACTCTACTGACAACGCAACGGGTGCGGCATATATAGGCGAGAGGATACTTGCAAAGCGGAAATAAACGGAGGATATTGCGTATGGATACCTATACAATTTCCCAGATAAATAAATATATTAAAAATATAATAGAATCAGACGGGCTTCTTAAAGGAATCTGGCTTAAAGGTGAAATATCAAACTTTAAAGCTCATAATTCCGGACACTTGTATTTTACATTAAAGGACGAAGGGGCTGTTCTTCAGTCTGTTATGTTCAGAGGGGCGGCTTCGGGACTTGGATTTGTACCGCAAAACGGTATGAAAGTTATGGCAAAATGTGACATAAGGGTTTATGAGCCTGCAGGAAGCTACCAGGCATATATAGCTGAAATGAAACAGGACGGACTCGGAGATTTGCATATAGCTTTTGAACAGCTTAAACAGAAATTGAGTGCGGAAGGGCTTTTTGATGCTTCGAGGAAAAAACCTATCCCTAAATTTCCGTCTGCAATAGGCATTGTAACCTCGCCTACAGGTGCGGCAATACAGGATATGCTTAATATTTTAAACAGAAGATGGAAATATCCGCAGATTTACATATACCCTACTCTTGTTCAGGGAACAGATGCACCGCCTCAGATAATAGAGGGAATAAAATATTTTAATGAAAAGAACAATGTAGATGTAATAATAACAGGCCGAGGCGGAGGCTCAATAGAAGATTTGTGGGCATTTAACGACGAAGGCGTGGCAAGATGCATAGCAGCATCGCATATTCCGGTAATATCTGCGGTAGGACACGAAGTAGATTTTACTATAGCCGATTTTGTTGCCGACTTAAGGGCGGCTACCCCGTCGGAAGCGGCAGAAAGAGCTGTGCCTCTTTCGGGAGAGCTTAAAACACGAATAAAAACCGCTCAGGATAAGCTGGCGGCGGGACTTAAAAAAACAGCGGTGGAAAAACGGCTGAAAATGCAACAGCTTGACACCGGCAGGGTTTTTGAAAGCGTAAAAAATGCTGTGGACAGCAGAAGACTTGATGCCGACAGACTATCCGAGGCGATGATAAATCAGACGAAACTATATCTCGAAAGAGAGAGGAAAAAACTTACTATGCTGGCGACCGGGCTGGATAATCTCAGCCCGCTGGGCGTGCTGGGGAGAGGGTACTCAATAACCTTCGGACAGAAAGGCAAAGTTGTTACAAAAACCACAGATGTTAAAACTAATGATATTATTACCGTTAAGCTTGCTGATGGAGAAATCGGAGCTAAGGTAACTCATATCGGAGAATCCGTAAAGGAGGAAAACAGATAATGGCAGAAAAAAAGAATTTTGAACAGTCGATAACAGAGCTCGGAGAAATAGTGAGAAAGCTTGACGGCGGACAGATTTCTCTCGATGAAGCGATGGAATTGTTTGAAAAAGGTGTGAAGCTTACTAAAGAGTGTAATAAAATGCTTGATGAAGCAGAGCAGAAGGTTGAAATTCTGCTGAAAAATTCTGATAAGGAAACTGAAAATGAATAATCTTGAATTTTTGAAACAAACAGCCGCTGAAATTGAAGCGGCGATTGATAAATATTTGCCGATAAAGGAAAATCATCAGAAAACCATCTATGAGGCGATGAGATACAGCGTGCTTGGAGGCGGCAAAAGACTGCGCGGCGTTCTTGTAAAGGCTTGTTGCCTTATGGCGGGAGGAACTTTTGATATGGCAATGCCTTTTGCGGCGGCAATAGAAATGGTTCATGCCTACTCGCTTGTTCATGATGATTTGCCCGCTATGGATAATGACAGCGTAAGACGTGGAAAGCCCACGAATCATATAATGTTTGGCGAAGCAACGGCTATTCTGGCAGGAGACGGGCTTCTCGGCTATGCTTTTGAAACCGTATTAAAAAATACTTCTGCGGAAGATGTGCAAAAAGCCTGGCGCGCGCTTTGGATATTAGCTGAAAAAATGGGACCGGACGGTATGATAGGCGGACAAATAGTGGATATGCAGTCAGAAAACAAAAGAATAGATTACGATACACTTGTATATTTGCAGAACCATAAAACAGGGGCGCTCATTGAAGCGGCGTGTCTTATGGGCGCTGTAATGGGCGGTGCAGATAAAACGCTTGAAAACAAGCTGAAAACCTATGCTGCAAAAATTGGATTGGCATTTCAGATAAAGGATGATATTCTTGACATAATCGGGGACGAGAATGTACTTGGAAAACCTGTAGGAAGTGACGAGACAAGCAAAAAATCAACATTTGTCACCGAATGCGGTCTTGAAAAAGCGCAGGAACTTGTTGAAAAACTTTCCGGCGAAGCGGCTAAAGAGGTTGCCGGAATAAACGAATACGGAGATTTTCTGGCGTGGCTTGCAGAATATCTGGCAGGAAGAAATAGTTGAGGGGAGCCGAAAGAATGGAAATTTTAAATAACCGAATGTTAATAGCTGCACTAATTGGTTGGTTTATAGCACAAACCTTAAAATTTATAATAGAATGCTGGGCAGAAAGAAAAATAAGCTTTGAAAGGTTTGTAGGTTCAGGCGGTATGCCCAGTTCGCATTCAGCTCTTGTTATGGCGCTGGCTACTTCTGTAGGGAGATATGAGGGACTCGGCAGCAGTGCTTTTGCGATTGCGATAGCTTTCGCGGCGATAGTAATGTATGACGCCGCCGGAGTTCGCAGAGAAACCGGCACACAGGCAAAGCTGCTGAACAGAATGATGGAAGCGTGGCATATGGAAGGCGACTTGCAGTTTGAGAAAAAACTTAAAGAATTTGTAGGGCATACACCCCTGCAGGTAATGGCAGGAGCGGTACTTGGAATAATAGTAGGAATATTGGTATAAAAATCAGTACTTAAATGCAGGAGGGAAATGGCATAGATGAATGCTGAGATTATTGCAGTCGGAACAGAAATTCTGCTTGGACAGATTGTAAATACAAATGCAAAATATATATCCGAAAAGCTGGCAGACGCAGGGGTAAATGTGTATTTTGAAACTGTTGTCGGCGATAATCCCGAAAGACTGAAGACATCGCTGGAACTGGCGTTTTCGAGAGTGGATACAGTAATTCTGACAGGAGGGCTGGGCCCCACGCAGGATGATTTGACAAAAGAAACGGTAGCAGCGTATTTTAATAAAAAGCTGATCCGTGACGAATATTCTATGTCAAAAATCGAAACCCGTATGCAAAGGCTGGGTGCGGTTATGACGGAAAACAACAGAAAACAGGCAGATATGCCGGAAGGCTGTATAATTCTTGAGAATATGAATGGTACAGCACCGGGCTGTATAATTGAAGAAAACGGAAAAACGGCAATAATGCTTCCGGGTCCGCCTACTGAGATGATGGCTATGTTTGATGATTCGGTTATGCCGTACCTTATGAAAAGAACGGGTGCAGTAATAAAATCGTTATCGCTGAGGATTTTCGGAAAAGGCGAATCGCTGGTTGAAACAGAGGTGCGCGACCTTATGGAAGGAAAAAATCCGACAGTAGCTCCCTATGCGAAAGAAGGGGAGGTAGAGCTTCGCATCACTGCAAGAGCAAATTCGGAGGAGGAAGCGGAAAAGCTGATAGAGCCTGTAAAACAGGAATTGGTAAAAAGGCTGGGAGATGTAATATATGGCTACGACGGCGATAGTCTTGAAACCGTGGCGGTAAAAAAACTGATTAAACAGAAAAAAACAGTATCAACGGCAGAATCCTGTACAGGCGGTATGGTTGCATCGGCGATAACTTCAGTAAGCGGAAGCTCGGATATTTTCGGGTATGGTTTTGTAACCTATGCAAATGAAGCAAAACAGGGACTGGTAGGAGTAAACCCGGAAACGCTGGAGCAATATGGAGCGGTAAGCGCTCAGACGGCGATGGAAATGGCAAAAGGGGCAAGAGAAAAAGCAGGCAGCGATATCGGTGTTTCTACAACAGGAATTGCAGGCCCGGGAGGCGGAAGTAAAGAGAAACCGGTAGGGCTTGTATATATTGCAATATCTACAAAGGATAAAACAGAATACAAAAAGCTGAGTCTTACAGGAAACAGGGAAAGAATCCGGAGACTGACGGTTAAGAATGTAATGAATATGATTATAAAAAGTATAGATGAAGAAACGGAGGAATAAATAATGAGAGATAAAACAGGTAAAAGCTTGAATTATGTAGCAGGAGACAAAGATAAAAAAGAAGCTCTTGACGCAATGTTTGCACAGATGGAAAAACAGTTCGGAAAAGGTGCGGTAATGCGTCTCGGAGACAGAGAAACAGTGGCTGTAGATGTTATATCTACAGGCTCAATAGGTATTGATATTGCGCTTGGTATAGGTGGTGTTCCGAGAGGACGAATAATAGAAGTATACGGACCCGAATCATCAGGTAAAACAACAATTTCGTTGCATATAATTGCCGAAGCGCAGAAAAAAGGCGGAGAAGCGGCATTTATTGATGCGGAACATGCGCTTGACCCGGATTATGCAAGAAAACTTGGTGTAGATGTGGACAACCTTATACTTTCACAGCCCGACAACGGGGAGCAGGCACTTGAAATTGCTGAGGTGCTGACCAGAAGCGGAGCGATAGATGTTATAGTAATAGACTCAGTTGCGGCGCTTGTGCCAAGAACAGAAATTGAAGGGGAAATGGGCGATTCGTTTATCGGTCTTCAGGCAAGACTTATGTCACAGGCGCTCAGAAAACTGACGGGTATAGTAAACAAATCAAACACTACAATAGTATTTATAAATCAGCTCCGTGAAAAAGTAGGCGTAATGTTTGGAAATCCCGAAACCACAACCGGCGGACGTGCTCTTAAATTCTATTCTTCCGTGAGAATGGAAATACGTAAGGGAGAGGCGATCAAGAACGGCAGCGATGTTATAGGAAACAGAACAAAGGCGAAAATCGTTAAAAATAAGATGGCACCTCCGTTTAAAGATGCTGAATTTGATATTATGTATGGTGAAGGCGTTTCAAAAACAGGAGAAATTCTTGACTATGCCGTAGAGCTTGGCGTAATAAAGAAAACAGGCTCGTGGTTTGCATACGGAGAATCAAAGATAGGACAGGGCAGGGATAATGCCAAACAGTTCTTAGAGGATAACCCGGATCTTGCAGACCATATAGAAATGCAGATAAGACAGGAATACGGTCTTATAAGAACAGAAGCCGAGTCCGCTGAGGATACAGAGGAAGTATAATGTATATTACGGCACTTAAGTTTAAAAACGGCTGTTTTGATGTTTATGCAGATGATGAGCTGTTTTGCAGAATAAACGATGAAACCGTTGTAAAGCTTGGACTGAAAGCGGGAATGGAAATAGATGAAGCGGCAGCTGATGAAATTTTGGAAATATCGCAAAAGCAGGCGGCAATACGTGACGGAATGAAACTTCTTGCCGCATCGGCAAAGGCGAAAGCTGATTTTATAAAAAAGCTGATACATAAGGGACATAGCGCGACGGCAGCAAAAGAAGCGGCTGAGTTTTTTGAAGACAAAGGCTTTATAGACGATAGAAAATTTGCTGAAAGCTATGTGCATGATGCAATGAAACTTAAGAAAGACGGCAAGATGAAAATATCTTTTTCTCTGAAAAAATACGGAATATCAGAAGAAATAATATCCGATATTCTGGAGGAGACAGACGACTCTGAAGGGTTGCGCGCTCTTGCAGAAAAAGAGCTTTCCCGTACCCGTGATATAAACAAAATAAAAAGAAAGCTCTATTCAAAGGGCTATAGCATTTGGGATATAAACTCAATTTTAGATGAACTTGGAGGTAGTGATTTTGAAATATAAGGTAGGCTTTGTTTCGCTGGGCTGTCCGAAAAATCTGACGGATACCGAAACGATGGCAGGGATACTTGCGGGAAAATGTGAAATTATCGCAGACCCGTCAGAAGCGGATATAATTATTGTAAATACCTGTGGGTTTATCGAAAGTGCGAAGGAAGAATCCATAAACACGATAATTGAAATGGGACAGTATAAGGAAGACGGTCAGCTGAAAAAGCTTGTCGTAACAGGTTGTCTGGCGCAGCGTTATACAGAGGAGATTTTAAGCGACCTTCCCGAGGTTGATGCAGTAGTGGGAACAGGAAGCTATTATGAAATAGCAGAAATAATTGATGAGCTTGAAAGTGGCGAAAAAGTTGTAAGAAAAAATAATATAGATGCAGAAATCCCTGAAAATCTGCCCAGAAAAACGGCAACTCTGCCTCATACGGCATATCTGAAAATTGCAGATGGTTGCAATAATAAATGCACATACTGCATTATCCCAAAACTGCGAGGGAAATATCGCAGCAGGACCATTGAAAATATTGTAAACGAAGCGAAAATTCTGGCAGAAAGAGGAGCGAGTGAGCTGATTCTTATAGCGCAGGATACAACTATGTACGGCATAGATTTATACAAAAAGCTTATGCTTCCGGAGCTTATAAGAAAAATATCCGAAATTGACGGGATAAAATGGATAAGACTCCATTACTGCTATCCGGAAATTGTAACGGACGAGCTGATAAGTGAAATGGCGGAGAATGATAAGGTTTGCAAATATATAGACATACCGTTCCAGCACGCCTCGGATGATGTGCTGAAAAGAATGGGAAGAAAAAGCACATATCAAAAATGCCGAGAGCTTATAAAAAAACTGCGTGAAAAAATGCCGGATATAACTATCAGAAGCACTTTTATAACGGGATTTCCCGGAGAAACAAAACAGGATTTCAACATTTTGAAAGATTTTATTTTGGAATCGGAATTTGAAAGAGTGGGAATCTTTGAATTTTCACCGGAAGAAGATACACCGGCGGCAGAAATGGACGGACAGATAGACGGAGAAATTAAAAAAGCCAGAAGAAATGAGCTTATGGCGTTGCAAAGCAGGATTTCTCTGAGGAAAAATAAAAGTAAAATCGGTAAAGAGTTGCTTGTTCTGTGCGAAGAGGAACTTGAACCGGGAATATATGAAGGAAGAAGCGGCGGAGATTCGCCTGAAATCGACAATAAAATAATATTTAAAGGAAAAAATATCCACGCAGGTGAATATATATATGTAAGAATAACTTCTGTAACAGAATATGATTTGGAGGGTGAAGCGGTTGAATACAGCGAATAAACTTACGGTAAGCAGAGTTATAATGATTCCGCTTTTCATAGTACTTGCACTGGTAGATAATATTTTCTGCAAATGGGGAGCACTTGTGGTTTTTGTCATTGCATCGCTGACAGATTTTGCAGATGGGCATATAGCAAGGAAATATAATATGGTAACGGATTTCGGCAAATTTCTTGACCCTCTTGCAGATAAACTGCTGGTGCTGGCAGCTCTTTGTGCTCTTACGGATAAAGGGATAGTATCTGTATGGATAGTTTTTATAATAACGGTACGTGAATTTGTAATTACAGGGCTGAGACTGGTAGCAGCAGGAAGCGGCGTAGTAATAGCGGCAAGTATGTGGGGAAAGGTAAAGACGGTAATTCAGCTTATAGTAATAATATATGCATTTGTTCCGTTTAATATGGGACAGCTGGCGATGCTGCCCGGAGGAATCAGGGTCCTTGATATACTGATGTGGATAGTAGCGGCGATAACAATAGTATCGGGGCTTGATTATGTAGTAAAAAACAAAAATGTAATTAAAGTTAAGTAGAGTGAATTAAAATAGTCTTGTGCCGCGGTGCGGCAAGATGGAGGATTGTTATGGAGTATATGGATAAAGTAAGACAGGCGGCTGCATACATAAGCGGCAGATGCGAAATAAGACCCGAGCTGGCAATAGTACAGGGATCGGGACTGGGTGCTCTTTCGGACAATGTTACCGAAAAGACGGAAATTGCATATCCCGAAATACCGGGATTCCCCGTATCAACCGTAAAAGGACACGCAGGAAAACTTATATGCGGCAAGCTCTGCGGCAAAGATGTATTTTGTCTGTCCGGAAGATTTCATTTTTATGAAGGGTATTCTTTTAAAGAAACTGCTTTTTATGTCCATGTACTTAAAATACTGGGAGTAAAAAAGATTATACTTACAAATGCGGCAGGTGCTATAAACAGCGAGTTTTCTCCCGGCGACCTGATGATTATAGAAGACCATATAAAGCTTGTAGCGGATTCGCCGCTGCGAGGAGAAAATTACGAGGAACTCGGTCCGAGATTCAATGATATGTCAGACTGTTATACGAAAGCATTACACAAAATAGCGGAAGAAGCGGCAGATATTTGCGGAATAAGCCTTAAAAAAGGCGTTTATGCATTTATGCCGGGACCCAGCTATGAAACTCCGGCGGAGATAAGAATGCTGAAAATAGTCGGAGCAGATGCAGTAGGAATGTCAACGGTTTCTGAGGCGATAGCAGCAAATCATTGCGGAATGCAGGTGCTGGCGATTTCGTGTCTGACGAATATGGCGGCAGGAATAACGAATAAACCTATGAGGCACGAAGACGTTTTTGAAACAGCAAACAAGACCGGCGACAGATTCAGAAGTCTGATGATGGAGATAGTGAAAAAGATATAAAAGAGAGGATTTTTATGAGTTTACGTTACGATATAAATGCAATCAAAGAACGTGACCCGGCGGCAAGAAATGCTCTGGAAGTATTCCTGCTGTATCCCGGACTGCATGCGATAATGTGGCACAGACCGGCTCACTTTTTGTATAAACATAAATTTTACTTCACGGCAAGGATATTATCTCAGCTTGTCAGATTTTTTACCGGAATAGAAATTCATCCCGGCGCTAAGATAGGCAAAGGTGTTTTTATAGACCATGGTATGGGAGTGATAATAGGGGAAACGGCAGAAGTCGGGGATAACTGTACGATTTATCAGAACGTAACGCTGGGTGGTACCGGCAAAGATGTGGGAAAACGACACCCGACCATAGGACGTAATGTTATGATAGGAAGCGGTGCAAAGGTATTGGGTCCTTTTACAGTAGGAGACAATTCCAAGATTGCGGCAAATGCGGTGGTGCTAAGTGAGGTGCCGCCGAACTCTACTTGTGTGGGTGTTCCTGCGAGACTGGTGAAGGTAGGCGGACAGAGGGTTTCCGACCTGGACCAGATACACATTCCGGATCCGGTGTCAATGGAAATCTGCAAACTGAATGTTACCATAGAAAGACTTACAAAAGAACTGCATGAATGCAAAGGCGAAAATCATACTGAAAACATCACAGCGCCAGAAAGGAAAGATAATAATGAAACTTTACAATAGCTTAACAAGAAAAAAAGAAGATTTTGTGCCGATAACCCCGGGAGAAGTAAAAATGTACTCCTGCGGACCTACGGTATATAATTATTTTCATATAGGAAACGCAAGACCTTTTATAATTTTTGATACTCTCCGCAGATATTTTGAATATCGTGGGTATAAAGTAAAATTCGTACAGAACTTTACCGATATTGATGATAAAATGATAAAAAACGCAAATGAGCAGGGAATAACCGTAAAAGAACTGGCGGAAAGATTTATTGCAGAATATTTTACAGACTCACAGGGGCTGGGAATCAAAAAGGCGACAGTTCATCCCTGTGCAACGGAAAATATAGACGCTATTATTAAGATGGTAAAAACTCTTGAAGACAAGGGCTTTGCTTATAATGTAGACGGCGATGTGTATTTTTCAACAAAAAAATTCAGAGAATACGGCAAGCTGTCCCATCAGCCTCTTGAAGATCTGGAAGCAGGTGCAAGAATAAGCGTGGATGAAAGAAAAGAAGACCCTATGGATTTTGCTGTATGGAAAAAGCAAAAAGAAGGCGAGCCTGCATGGGAAAGTCCCTGGGGAATGGGCAGACCCGGATGGCATATCGAATGTTCAGCGATGGTTAATAAATACCTGGGCGAAACCATTGATATTCACAGTGGTGGTAAAGACCTTATTTTCCCGCATCACGAAAATGAAATCGCACAAAGTGAAGCGGCAAACGGAAAGCCTTTTGCAAATTACTGGTTGCATAACGGATATATAAATATCGATAATGAAAAGATGTCAAAATCCAAAGGTAATTTCTTTACAGTACGTGAGATTGCGGCGAAATATGAGTATGAAGTTATAAGATTCTTTATGCTCAGCGCACATTACAGAAACCCCATAAACTTTTCTCAGGAACTTATGGAACAGTCGAAATCTGCACTTGAAAGAATGTATACCTGTCTGGAAAGCCTGCTGTTTAAAAGCGAAAATGCGGCAGATACCGAGCCGTCGGGTGAGGAAAATGCCGATTTTGAAGCAATCGGAAAATATAAAGAAGATTTTGTTGCCGCAATGGACGATGATATAAATACAGCAGCGGCAATCAGCGCTATCTTTGATATGGTAAAAGAAACAAATCTTCGCGTTAAAGACGGAACAGCATATTCCAAAAAACATCTTATAAGAATATTTGATTTAATCCGCGAACTGGGCGGAGTTCTTGGACTGCTTGGGAAAGAGATTAAAAAAGCTATTCCTGAAGAAATCCAGAAACTTGTGGATATGCGCAACGAAGCGAAAAAGAACAAAGATTATGCAAAAGCGGATGAAATAAGAAATCTGCTCCTTGAAAAGGGTGTAACTCTTAAAGATACCCGTGAAGGCGTGCAAATTATATTCAGTTAAAAGAAACGGAAGTGTCACAATTGCAGGATTACAAACAGTACGGTGCTTTGGCGCTGGCATATATGGGCGATGCGGTATATGAAACAGAAATCAGGAAATATCTTATGCAACAAGCGAATATGCCGGTGAAAAAATTGCATATACTGGCAAAAGGTTTTGTCAGCGCAGCGGCACAAAGCCGATTTGTGGATATAATAGAACCGTTGCTCAGCGAAGAGGAGCTTGGGTTTTACAAAAGAGGAAGAAACTCAAAACCGCATACTACACCAAAAAATGCACAGCTGGCAGATTATAAAAAAGCAACCGGGCTGGAAACGCTGATAGGTTATCTCTATCTCAGCGGAAATATGGCAAGAATAAATGAGCTGATGGAAATAATATTTGAAAACAGCGAAATCGGAAAAACCAATAAAAAGGACTGAATTTCAATTGGAAATAATTATAGACGGATTAAAAATAAATTATGAAACCGCCGGAGAAGGCAGAGATGTTCTTATCCTTCACGGGTGGGGAGCGAACATAGGAGCAGTGCGGCCGATAATGAACGCGTATGCACCGTATTTTAAGGTGTGGGCTATTGATTTGCCGGGCTTTGGTGCCAGTGATGTGCCTCCGGCAGACTGGGACGTATATTCCTATGCGGATTTTGTTGCT